>JBDLUZ010000041.1:0-13589 GCA_039805045.1 Bacteroidota bacterium
ATTTCAGGGACAGACTCATAAAAATAACGGAGTATGTTTAATGCCTTGGGTACTTCCTGAATTTCGTCGATGAAGATCAGTGTTTTGCTACTCTGGGCAAGTGTCTTGTTTTTTAAAAAGAACAATGCACCTACCAAATTTTCAATGGATGTGAATTCTTCAAATGGCTCCTTGTCTTCTTTCAGCTCCAGGTTCAAATAGATATACTGTGCGTACTGCTTGCCAAATTCATTTACCAGGGTTGTTTTTCCAACCTGCCTGGCACCCCTTATGACAAGTGGCTTCCTATTGTCTTTGATGGCCCATTTTTTCAGTTCATGTAACAACTGACGTTTAAACATGTAGCAAAGTTAGGGTAGAATTTAAATATTTATGTAATAAAGTAGGGGTAAAATCCCAATTAAATTGTAATAAAAATGGGGTAATTTCCTAAAAATAATGATTTAAGTCTGTTTTCATGGCTCAGACTGGTTACAGATGAGAAGAACTTATTTGAGCAACTATTCATTTTGCATATTCGGATGTGCAGACTTTATTCAAAATGCACATTCGGATGTGCAAAAATGAAAATACATGTATAGTAAATTGATAATTAAGTACTTATAGAAATATTTTTTAGCTGGATGCGGGGACAGACCCCAATCCCTGCAAGCTTGTCGAAAAAAATTCGAGGCACTTCAATTGTCCACCTTTGCATAAACAAATCAACAATTATGCAAACAAACACAATGACCGAAGTACAAATTCTATCCCAACGAAATTTAAGCAGCCGTTGTCTAACCCATCACCAATAAAATCAATCATTTACACATTAAAAAAAACATCATGAAAACACAGAAAAAAATTAGTCCTCAACCTTGACAAGAACTGGCGAGACAATTAACATCTCCATGTATTTTTATTTCTAACAATATCATTTATTTAGCACCTGCTCATTTGTATGATCAAAACACCAGCCATGCTCAAAATAATCTACAGGCTCAAAACCCAATTTTCTTCTTTTGATACAATCCTGTGCAATCAAGACTGCATAACCATCATGTGTGTTAATGGACACAGGGAAGATTAAAAGTTCACATTTTCAAAAGCTTTCTTGTCATACTGCAAATAAACGCTTTCCTCCACCATGAAAAAAATAGCAAAGGTTCTCCTCATCATTGCAGCCTCGGCACTCACCTTCTTTTTGGTTGTTGCTTTTATGCCCACCAGCTTTGTAATGCCTGTTGAGGGTGCTACCATCAAAAGCTATGACCAAAAATCTTTTTGGGCTTATCCCTGGGGAAAATCTGTTTACCACAAGGGAGTGGACATATTTGCAAAACAAGGCACGTCGGTGTTGTCATCCACCCGGGGTCTTGTTGTTTTTACTGGTCAGTTTTCACTTGGTGGAAATGTTGTGTTGATCATGGCTCCGGGGTGGAAGCTTCATTATTATGCCCATCTCAAGGAAATCAAGACCAGTTCATTTTCTTTGGTTTCTGCCGGCGATCAAGTTGGAACTGTTGGAACCACCGGCAACGCCAAGGGCAAGCCACCGCATTTGCATTATTCAATCCAGCGATTTTTCCCAAGACTTGAATCAAGGCAACTCATCCCCAGTAAAAAAAGTTTTTATGTGGATCCGACGCCGCTGTTGAATGCAGCTGTCACTAAAAAAGGTAAAAGCAAAACCCCGGTGGTTACAAAGTCTGACATCGCCGGGAAAGACTGTATTTTGTTGATGCTTTCTTACTCCGGAGAGGCAAACGTTAAGCAAGTAAAGCAAACCATTGAGCAATTTTATGGCATTCAAACAACTGTTGTAAAAGCTACCATGCCTGAAGCCGCTTCGGCACATTTCAAAGGGCGCTACAATGCCAAAAAGGTTTTGGCTTATTTACAGCAGCAATATCCAAACAAGCATGTGATTGCCCTGACTTCAAAAGACATTTGCACCAACATGAATGGGCAAGACTGCTGGGGAATTTTGGGACTGAGTAACATAGGCAAGCCTTATTCAGTGAGTTCTGTGCACCGAATCAATTCAGACAAGGAAAATTTATTGTCCAAGGTTGCCATTCATGAAGTGGGCCACGGGCTTGGCCTCTACCATTGTGAAAGCGGAAATCCTTGTCTGATGAAGGATGCAGAGATTGTTCCCGGTTGCTTTAGAGAATTTACGGATTCCTTTATATCAAACTCCTCCATTACAACAGTATTATTTTACTCAATTGAAAACGTTTTCCTCAACTGCTCAATAATCAGATCAGTACTTAGGTTTTGTATCCCTTGATTTTTTAGAACATTTTTTATGTCCACTCCAAACTCCTCTATAAATTTTATATACGCTATCAAATCCTGCTTAATTAATTCAGGTATCTCTACTTGCTTACCCGGGTCTAAAGTTGCTGTTAAACGAATGATATCATTTTTATGCTTAACGATATCGGCCTCCTGAACTGTTTGACCATCTTGCGACCTTTTTAGATTATTCAAAAACGCCTTTGCCTTCAAACTAATAAGAGCAACATCTCCAGCAACACGCACCCCTCCAATAACTTCTGAATTGGAAAGTGTAAATTGATAGTAGTCATCATCAAGCAAGATAGCCGAAAGGCTTGAAGCCTCCTCACCAGTTGGTATATCCGTCAAATAAATTTCTTTAACCTCCTTAATAACATTGGGATTACGCGAAAACAACTCAATTAAAACCGGAAATCCTTCTGCCATAGGTTTATTGAACCTGTAAAACGTTTTCTTGTCACCAACCTGGGCAATGGCATATTCTCCATCTTTGATGAAACGCCAAAAGTGGTTGACAAATTCATCGGAAAGCGCTTCAACAATCAATACTATATCCAAATCTTTTGTAGTCCTGAATGGTAAACCTTTGTTTCGCATCTGAACATCACAAGCGCCTCCACCAATTAAAATATACTGATCGGTAAAATTTTCAAAATGCTCTATAAAAATATCAAGCCCCTTTACCATTTCATTTGATTTATCATATCCTCCAAAGCGCTTTTGACTCTTTCATCTGCTTCGTCTTTTAGAGCCAAATACAAAGACAATCTGTCAACCTTATTTTCTGTTGAAAAAATATGCGGGTTGTAATTCCAAACCTCAATTTTTATTTCCCCATTTTTTTTATTGATATCCTTAAGCGCTTTCCTATGATTTAAGTCAAGAAATTCGCCCCTCTCCAAAGCGACTGTTTGCTGATCAGGTTCTGCCAACATTGTATATGCTGATAAAGCGCTTTCCCCGGCTTTCATATAGTCTAAATCTCCTATTATCTCAGAAACAAACCATATATCTTTAACCGGTGATTCAAGCATGGGTAGAATTTGATCCCAAAGCGCTTTGCCCTGTTTTTTAAATGCAATTGATTTTCCCTTTGTCCCTTTGATCAATACCAATCCTAATGCATACAGTTCTTTAACTGAACGGGTGACCGACATGGATGAATAGTAAACATGTTTGGCAATTTCCTGAAACGACATTTCTTCTATAGACCCAACTTCCAAATGATATAGAACAATGGCTTGTGTAGGGAATGAGATTTTTTTAGAAAGCGCATTAGGCTGATGCTGGGATATTCTGCAAACATTATTTAACTCCAGGAATAATTCCGGTACATAGATCTGTTTTGAAGGTTGTACAAAAGAGACCCTTTTTCTGATTAATCTTTGTCTTTGCCAGCTTTCAATGTTATGAAGGATAAAGACAATCGGACTGTCTAAATGTTGTTTGATCTGTTGCGCATGCTTCTGCAACTGTTCGGGTGTAAATTGATTTTCACCCCAAGGCTCTGCCCATACCACTTTATTATCCAAGAGATTTCCCTGTAAATACCTGAAACTACTCCTCAAGTACAAAGGAAGTATTTCCAACTCCTGTTGGGGGATAGGCACTAGATTTATTTCCAGATCAAAATGTTCTTTTAGATATGTAGCCAGAGAAGTCATTTCTCTACAATAATAACACAATTAATGCATTATAACAACAATTATGTTATCGTGCAATTAATTGTTATTTGTTTAAAATTCTATAATTGTGCTATTTAGGGGGTCAATACAATTATACCCGATTGCTTCAGCCAAACTCGGAAGTAAAACACGTCCAAACTCGGAAGCAAAACACAGCCAAACACGGAAGTTGGCCTGAATTTTGAATACAAAAACTGGGTGAACTGGGTCTTTAAAAAACTAAATTCCCCTTTTGGTGTTGTAATTCTATGAAGCAAGTTTGTTAACCTTGGCGTTTGATGCTTGCACTCCTTCTTCATCACCCCATTCAAGCAAAAAATAGATGCAACCTGGCTTTGCCACCGATTACAAAACCATTCTTGAACGTATTGATGCCATCGACCCGCTGAAGTATGGCAAAACCAGGAATTTTGTGGATGGTGATGTCAGTTATTTATCCCCTTATATTTCCCGGGGTGTCATCAGCACGAAGCAAGTACTTGACCATGTAATGTTGAAGGGATATAAAATTCCCAAGATCGAGTCTTTTGTAAAAGAGTTGTGCTGGAGGGATTATTTTCAGCGTGTGGGTCAGGTGAAAAACCTGAACCAAGACATCAAACATCCGCAAGAGCCAGTCAGCAACCACGAGATTTCTTCCGCCATTCTTGAGGCCGATACAGGCATACAGGGGATTGATACTGCCATCCGCAATCTCTACGATACGGGCTACATGCACAACCATTGCAGGATGTACACGGCTTCGTTGGTTTGCAACATCGCCCAATCGCATTGGTTGCATCCTGCCCGGTGGATGTACTATCATCTGCTGGATGGAGACTGGGCTAGCAATGCCTGCAGCTGGCAATGGGTGGCCGGTGCCAACAGTTCTAAAAAATATTACGCCAACCAGGAGAACATCAACAAGTATACCAATACAAACCAGGTTAATACCTTTCTAGACAAACCTTACGACGGATTTGAAGCACCGGATTGTCCGGCTCATTTGATGCATGCGCAAAAGGCATCTTTGACAACAATCCTCCCTGAAGCTTCAACGTTGCAGGTAGACCCCCATCTCCCAACCTTTGTTTACAATTATTACAACCTCGATCCAGTTTGGCATGCAGGTGTAGACGGTAACCGCATTTTATTATTGGAGCCCGATTTTTTCAATCGTTATCCAATAAGCGAACGCTGCATGGATTTTATGCTTGCCCTGAGCAAGAACATCCCGAATATCCAGGTATTTGTGGGACCCTTTGAGCAGCTTTGCCATCAACACAACCTAAAAGACATTTACTACAAGGAGCATCCTTTGAATATTGGTTATAAAGGGAAGGAAGAGCCTAGAGATTGGATGGCTGAGCAGTTAACCGGTTACTATCCATCGTTTTTTGCTTACTGGAAAAAAATTGAGAAACTGCTGTACATGAAATACCGCATGTGAATGAACTGCAACTGCTGGTGCGCTATTCAACCGGTAAAATCAAAAAGCCCATAAAAAACTGTTATCCAGTTGATTATGGGCTTTTTGTTGCTGTAGGGGGAGGGATCGAACCTCCACGAGGCAGTTAGCTGTAGCGCAAAGTTCAGTGGTCGACCCTGGTCGCCTCTTGCGAGACGGCTCTACACTACGTTTATCCTGTTATCCTCACCCCCGAGACAAGAGGGCATGTCTGCCAAAATTTCATCACCCCACAGTGGTAAAGAACTGATGCAAATTTAATATAAATCAGTTTTTCTTGATAATATTTCAAGAAATATTTTTTATTTATTGATAATATTCAATAAATTGCAGCTTTATTTGAAAGTATTAAAAAATCACTACCAGTATGGCATCAAAATTGAATCTTGACAAACTCGACCTGCAGATCATCCAGATCATGATGGAAGATGCTGGCATTTCCTATGCTGACCTGGGCAAGCAGCTTTTTGTTTCGGGTGGAACGATACATGTGCGCATCAAAAAACTGCAGGAGATTGGAATTGTCAAAGGTACGAAACTGAACGTTGACCTCAAACTTTTGGGTTATGATATTACCGCATTTGTTGGCATCTACCTGGAAAAGAGCTCACTTTACGATCAAGTGGCTGAAGACCTGAAGCAGATTCCGGAAATTGTTAGGCTGAACTATACCACCGGTAACTACAGCATGTTCCTCGAAGTGGTGGCCAAAGATATCAACCAGCTGAAATATGTGCTGCACGACCAACTGCAGCGGATCAAGGGCATCGAACGGACAGAAACACTGATCTCCCTGGAAGAGAGCTTCAACCGCAATGTTCCGGTGGCGAGTTGAGCGAGATAAGTTGAGAGAGGTTATTTCTAAACCCTCAACTCTCAACTCTCTCTCCTCCCCTTCCATTCATAATTACCAATCAGTCCGAACCCGCCTGCAAGCACGGTGTAAAGAGCATGCAGTGGTTGGATTGGAATAAACCATGGTAACAGGTGAGTCTTGTTAAAAAAGCGGGCTATCCTGATCATCAGGGGGAATTCTATCAATCCCTTCATCAATACCATGAACAACCAGACTGGCAGGTACTGGGGAAGAAAAAAAAGCATCAACATCATGGCAGTGAGTCCGCTATTCACAAGGTAAACCAGCAGTAATACGAGCTTGATACCATTGTGTCTGTAATATGTTGATTTACTGGCCCACCTGATTCGCTGGCGGATGAACCCCTGCCAGCTTTCGGCAGGTGCCGTAGTAACAATGGCTTCCTTTGCATAACAAAAATGGACCTGTCCGGGAAATGTTGCCGCCATCTTTTCCATCATGAACATATCGTCTCCGGAAGCGATGTGGTCATTGCCTTCAAACCCGCCTACTGCATCATAGGCGGCGCGTGTATACAACAGGTTGGCGCCGTTGCACATGTTGAATAAACGTGCACTGACAGCCGCAGCTGTGATTGCTTGGAGCGAGAGGAAGTCGAGCGACTGAAACCTATCCAGAAAACTTTTCTCATGGCTATACCTTACAGGAGCTGCGACGAAAACCGCCTGTTTTTCTTGACGGAACAACAATAGGGTATTCAGCCAACCAGAATCAAAACTGCAATCGGCATCAGTGGTCACGATAATCCCATTTGTGGCCGCAGCAATACCCTTGCGCAATGCCGCTTTCTTTCCGGCCCTATCTGCCTCGGTGAGTTGGATCAGTCTTACACCGCTACTGGCATACGAGGAAACTATTGCTGCAGTATGGTCGTCTGATCCATCATCCACCACAATGATCTCACGCTGTTCAGCAGGAAGTGATTGCCTCAGCAGACTGTCGAGACAGGCACCAATGCAAGCTTCCTCATTGCGTGCAGCAATCACCACAGTAACGTTATCATCACTCATACCTCTAAACTTGTACAATTTCAGCCGCATCAGGATCCTGTTACATCGCCTGATAACAAACGAATAAGCTCCAAAAAGCGCGGCGGCAATGAACAGCAGTGGAACAGGTATCGTTGAAATAAGCTCAGGTATCAATGCAAAATAGTGTTGGTGTGAATGGTAAATTTCATCATTTCTGCGGTTTTGAAGTTTTTAACAGCAAAAATTTATCTAATTTCAGTCGGTTGCGTAACTAACACGATAACCTAAGTTAAACTAAATATATGGAACAAGTTACCCTCACTTCAACGGTAATGAAAGGAGCCGGATGGCTCAATGTTGCTCAAGATCCCAGTCAGGTGTTCACCCCTGAAGATTGCAACAAAGAGGAGTTGATGATGATGGAAATGTGTCATCAGTTTTTGGAAAAAGAAGTGTCTCCCTTGCTGGATAGGATTGATCATCAGGAACCCGGACTCCTGCAATCCATCATGGAAAAAGCAGCCGAAGCCGGACTAATGGGCATCAGCATTCCTGAACAATTTGGTGGTCTTGGCAAATCTTTTCTTTACTCCGTTTTGGCTGCAGAAGCCTTGGGTGGAGGCCATTCCTTCTCCGTTGCCACTGCAACCCACAGCGGCATGGGCACATTACCGATACTCTACTTCGGAACAGAAGCACAGCAAAAAAAATATATCCCCAGCCTCGTTTCCGGAGAATCGAAGGGTGCGTATGGACTAACAGAACCCAACAGTGGTAGTGATACTATGGGTATCAAAACAAGCGCTGTACTGAGCAGTGATGGGAAACACTACCTGCTGAACGGACAAAAATCCTGGATTACCAATGGGGGTATTGCAGATGTTTACACCATCTTCGCCAAAGTGGATGGCAGCCAGTTTACAGCTTTCATCGTGGAAAGAGGTATGGTGGGCTTCACGCAGGGAACTGAAGAACACAAGATGGGTATCAGGGGCACTTCTACCGTACAATTGTATTTCCAGGATTGTAAAGTGCCGGTTGAAAATGTACTGGGTGAAATAGGCAAAGGTCACCACATCGCATTGAATATCCTCAATACAGGCAGACTCAAACTTTGCGCCGCGAATGTAGGAGGAGCAAAAAAATACCTCGAAAACACCGTAAAATACGCAAGATCAAGGGAGCTGTTTAAAGCACCGATAGCAGATTTAGGGGCCATCCGTCACAAGCTTGGCGAAATGGCTACACGCACCTGGGTAGTGGAATCTGCGCTCTACCGGGCCACCAGCCTGATAGATGAAAAAGAAAAAGAACTGCTCGCAAAAGGACACCCATTCAATGAAGCGCAGCTTGGAGCTGCGGAAGAGTATGCCATTGAATGTACCATACTCAAAGTGGCTGGTTCAGAACTGATCGATTTTGTTGTGGATGAAGGCGTGCAGGTTCATGGTGCTAATGGATACAACGAAGCATATCATATTGCAAGGGCGTACCGAGACAGCCGCGTCAACAGGATTTTAGAAGGTACCAATGAAATCAACAGACTGCTTACGGTTGATATGGTTTTCAAAAGGGCCATGAAAGGCAGGCTTGACATGATGGGTCCGGCTATGGCTGTACAAAAGGAACTGATGAGCATTCCTGACTTCGGCGCAACAGATGATTCGCTGTTTGCCGCAGAACTAAAAGCTATTCAGCAATTCAAGAAAGCAATATTTCTTGTTGCAGGTGCAGCAGTGCAAAAGCTCATGATGAAAATAGAATCAGAGCAGGAAATCCTGATGCAAATCTCCGATATGGCGATTGACATCTACCTGGCCGAAAGTGCACTCCTACGCACCATTAAGCTTGCGGATATAAGAGGTGAGGAAGGCGTTGCAAGAGAGCTGGATATGACAAGGATTTGTATCTATGATGCGGCAGATAGAATCGCCAAAAACGGCAGGGATGCCATCAACGCATTTGCTGCAGGAGATGAACAACGCATGATGTTGCTGGGTATCAAGCGGTTTACCAAAGTAACTCCTTTCAATACAAAAGATGCACGCAGGAGGATTGCAGACGCACTCTAAAAAACAAAAGCCGGTATACACTGTACACCGACTTCTTGAATAACCAACATGTGCCGTACCGGGCTATATTCAGCTGCTCTTTTGCAGCTTGTAGTATTTGCTGATATCTGTTACTCCTTTTTTGAGTACATCAGGAGTATTGGTAAGTGTAAAATTTTCCCATTGTTGCAGTCCAGCATTGTGTGTAGGATACCTTTCGGGAACTGAAACAACCACATCAATTTTTGACAGCGCCAATCCTATTGAAATCACCAGCGTGGAAATGAGTGTAACCAGTCCGAGCAGCAACCTGATATCGTGTGCATGTTTAAGCGGTTCAATCAGGTGCATGGAGAGTAAAACGATGTAGGATCCAAAAGCGAACACAATACCGCTGAGCATGAAAGCTTTGGTTGAATCCCTGTTTTCATAGACACTTAGCTTTACAAAGTGTATGAATAATTTTGAGGCAAAAAGAAAAACCGGAACAGCGCCTGTAAGCATCACCTTCAAGAGCGTGATTTCGCTGACACCGTTCATGGCAATCGCAGCAGAGCTGAATGCTGCCAGTAAGGTGAGGGTTAGTCCGATTAGTTTATTGAACCCCCTTCTGTCTGTAAAATTCACCAGAATCACCAGCATGAGTGGTGCCTGAACCAGCGTGGTAATAGTATTCAGCAGCATCAGGGCACTCCCTGAAAGGTTACTGAATTTCTGAACCAGACTTGCCGTAATAAAGGGAATCAGGTAAACTGCATTTAAGGCTATCAGCTTGATATCGCTGATCTTGAGTTGAGAATCGTTGGATGGCATGTTGGGTAGGATTTGGATAATTGGATTTTAGTTTTCGTAGGGATAGGATTAAAAACGGGTACAGCTAAGAAACGGCAATTTGTTAAGCGTATTATATTTTTTGGTTAAAACCGCTTAAATTCAGTGAAAGTGCTCTTGCCATTACGTAGTAATACGCATTGGTTTTCGTAAAAAAACTAATTTGTGTTTATGAAGAATATGATTTTGGTCATTTGCAGTTGTTGTCTTTTGTACATGGCATCACATGCACAGCCAAAAACGCCCCTTAGGGCAGCAATAACAGGTAATACATCGTCACCCGATTTTTTTCTTGTCAGAACAAAAGGGATTCTGCCCTATATGGAATATGGTCCGGGAGACGACAGGCTGGGCGGTGCCAAGATGACTTATCTCGATTCTGGTATCCTGTTGAAGGTAATTGACAGTCTGGGAACAGATTATATTGTTTCACTCACCAGTTCATTGCATGCCTTCATCCAGAAAGCAAGTGTGATGCCGGATACGGTAACCAAGGTCAAATCACATTACCTGAGCGGCAACTGGAAAACCTATCAGGATAACCGTTTCGACCATATTGTTGTAACCATGCCTGAGAGGCTACCTTACCGCGGAACCATGCAGGTTAGTCCCAATCGCCTGATTATTGATCTCTTTGGCATCACCAGCAATACCAACTGGATAACCCAGGTAGGGCAACTCAGGGAGGTGGCCAATACCTGGTATGAACAAATGGAAAATGGCATGCTCAGGGTATATGTGGATCTGAAAAGCAGCATGCACTGGGGTTATTCCGTTCATTATGACAGTACCGGATCAAAGCTGGATATCCGCATCAAACATGCACCGGCAAAACATTTGAAGCAGCTTTTTGTGGCTGTTGATGCTGGTCATGGGGGTACCAACACCGGCGCTGCTGGTGATATATATGGTAAAGCAGAAAAGGTACTCACGCTTGAATATGCCAGGGCACTGGAAAAGGAATTGAAAAGGGCTGGTGTAAAAAGGGTATTCATGACCAGAAGAACGGATACTTCCCTTTCCATGCCAGAACGCATCATGATGTTGCGGGATACCATGCCAGATATCCTGCTTAGCGTACATTTCAATTCCTCCTCTGTTGATACCGTAAACGGAACAAGTACCTTTTACCGGCACATAGGTTTCAGGCCGCTTACACAGGTTATCCTGAACAGGATGAAACAGCTGGGTCTCAATGAATTTGGCAATGTAGGCAGTTTCAATTTTGCGCTGAGCGGTCCAACCGAATACCCCAACTGCCTGGTGGAAGTGGCTTTTTTAAGCAATCCGGCTGACGAACGCTTTATCATGCATAAAAAATCTCCAGAAAAAGTTGCCAAAAAAATCAGGGAGGGTTTGACGGATTGGCTGCGTCTAATAAAATAGTGATGGAAATAATAATATGTTGCGACTGGGGAACCACGTCTTTGAGGCTGACGGCTTATAATACAAAAGAGGAAGCACCGATTGCAGCCATTGAGGCCGAGCATGGTGTACTCGCAGTCAACCAGCAGTTTACGGTATCGGCCGGAGATTTGTCTCGTAAGGCATTCTTTCTGCAAGTGCTTAATAGTGAGATCAGCCGTTTGCATGATCATGTTGAAGTGGATACACCTGTGATCATCTCCGGAATGGCATCTGCAAACATCGGGATGGAACCTTTACCTTATGCCTTGCTCCCTTTTGACCTGCAGGGTAATGATGCTGTTATCCGGTCTTTTCAAGACGGACAACGACCTGTTCACCTGGTTTCAGGGTGCCGGGCAGATGCAGACATCATGCGTGGTGAAGAAACGCAACTGGTTGGTGCAGCCCGGCTGATGGAAGGCAAATGGGAAGCAGATAAGCAGGCCCTGGTCATCCTTCCAGGTACACATTCCAAACACGTTGTAATCCGCGATCAACAGGCCATTTCATTCAAAACCTATATGACAGGAGAAATCTTTTATCTGTTGTTCAGCAAAAGCATTCTTTCGCAGTCCGTTATACAAAATGATTTTTCTACAGCAGGCTGCCATGAGGCTTTTCTCGAAGGCGTGCAAAAGGGACTCCGGGAGAATATCCTGCACGCACTATTTGATGTGCGCATCAGGAGTATGTTGGGTCAAGCAGATGCGCGGGTGAATTTTGCATATCTGAGCGGACAAATGATTGGTTCTGAGCTCAGGGATTTGAGTAGTACAAGTGTAAAGGACATTGTCATATGCGGATCCGAGCAGATGAATGAAGCCTATGCCACTGCCATAGATCAGGTTATCTGGCATGGCGCAAAGCCCCGTGTAACCTGCGTTCCGGCAGCTATGGCTACTGCAGCCGGACAGCTAATGATGTATAAGTCGCACAGATTGTTTAATTTCATCCCATAAACATTTCAGTATGGAACTCAGGAATACTTTTATACACCATGTATATTTTTGGTTGAAAAACCCCGAAAGCAAGGAAGATTTGCAGGCGCTGATAGCAGGACTTGAAGCATTGGCTGTGGTGAAGGAAATCAAGTATTTTCACATTGGTATACCTGCTCCAACAGACAGGGAGGTAATCGACAACACTTATGCCATTTCTTGGCTGAATATCTTTGAGACTGCAGCAGATCAGGATGCATACCAGACACATCCACTTCACCTCAAATTCATTGAAGATTGCTCAGCACTTTGGAGCAAGGTGAAAGTATATGATTCTATTCAGCATGGGTAAAGGCCAGCGGATAAACCGCAGTTCTTTACAGCCATCTACCAAATAACAAAATATGTTCAGAAAAGGGAAGTCAGCAGCTCTGGGTTTTATCTTTATAACCGTTTTGATTGATGTGATTGGATTGGGCATCATCATTCCCGTTTTGCCCAAGCTCATTCAGGAGCTCACCGGAGGAGATATGAGTGAGGCCTCCCGTTACGGAGGATGGCTGATGTTTACCTATGCCTTCATGCAATTTCTGTTTGCACCTGTGCTCGGTAACCTGAGTGATCAGTATGGCCGCAGACCGGTTATTTTGTTTTCATTACTTGGATTTGGACTGGATTATCTTTTACTAGCCTGGTCTCCCAGCATAACTTGGTTGTTTCTGGCACGCATCCTGTCTGGTATTACGGGAGCCAGTTTTACAACAGCTTCAGCCTATATAGCTGATATCAGCACGCCGGATAAAAGGGCACAGAATTTTGGCATGATCGGAGCTGCATTCGGACTCGGGTTCATTATTGGTCCGCTCATCGGCGGCGTTTTGGGAAAGTATGACCCCCGCATGCCATTCTTTTTTGCAGCCGGATTGACACTGGTCAACTGGCTCTATGGATTCTTTGTTTTGCCTGAGTCGCTTGATGTTACCAAACGCAGAAAATTTGAATGGAAAAGAGCCAATCCTGTTGGTTCGCTCCTTCACCTGAAAAAGTATCCTGCTGTGGCTGGGTTAATTGTTTCACTTACGCTCATTTATATAGGTTC
>JBDLUZ010000042.1:0-12282 GCA_039805045.1 Bacteroidota bacterium
TGGCCTTTCACTTGGCATTGAAGGTAAAAAAATCATTGTACAAGGATTGGGAAATGTAGGATACCATGCTGCAAAGTTTTTTCAGGAAAACGGAGCAATCATTGTTGGCCTGGCAGAATATGAAGGATCGATTTATAATGAATCCGGACTTGATGTTGAAGCTGTCTTTCAGCACAGGAAATCCACTGGAACTATACTGGATTTTCCCGGAGCACAAAACTTAGGCAAGAATACCGATGCCTTGGAAGCACCTTGTGACATCCTTGTTCCCGCTGCCTTGGAAAACGTAATCAATGGCGAAAATGCATCACGTGTTCAAGCAAAAATAATTGGCGAAGCCGCAAATGGTCCACTCACACCAGAAGCTGATGATATCCTGGTCAGCAAAGGTGCACTGGTTATACCAGACATGTACCTGAATGCAGGAGGCGTTACAGTTTCCTACTTCGAGTGGGTTAAAAATCTCAGTCATGTCCGCTATGGACGCGTAGAGAAAAGGTTCATGGAAAATCAAAATGCCAACCTTGTTTCTCAAATCGAAGAGATGACAGGGAAATCTGTTACGGACATCCAAAAGAAACTTTTGGTGCATGGTCCAGATGAAATAGACCTGGTAAGAAGCGGACTTGAAGATACCATGATCAAGGCTACCAATGAAATACTTGACTGCTGGTTAGGAAATCCTGATATAAAAGATATGCGAACAGCTGCATTTGTAGTAGCAATCAACAAAGTAGGAACAAGCTATTCAGAACTTGGCATATTCCCTTAGGGTAACTCACATATCAAAAACTGGAAAGCTGGAAATCCAATTGGGGTTTCCAGCTTTTTTTTCTGCCAAATGACATTCAATCCCGTTAACTATCATCCAGTACTTAATTGGAAGTATTTGCTGGTAGTTGAGAACCTGCATGAGAGACTTCTCATCCAAAATAATATCTGGTGCCTTGCATTCAATAATCATCCAGGGCAAATGTGCTTTGTCATAAATCAACAAATCAAACCGATAAGAATTACCCTGAATGTTGATCGTTTTTTCAACTGCAATAAAAGCAGCCTCTATTTTATGATACCTGATAAGCCAATGGATTAAGTTTTGCCTGACCCACTCCTCTGGCTGAAGGGCTACCCACTTTTTTCGGATGATGTCAAAAATCTGGCGCTGATCCTGCCATATTCGCATCCTGAATTCAGGTTGTGGAAATACCAAATCAATCATGATGCAAAGTAATCAGTAATTTTGTTTGGAAAAAGTAACATGACCAGCAAAGAAGAAATTGTCAAAAACTGGCTCCCCAGGTATACAGGTATGACACTGGCTGAGTTCGGATCTTACATTTTACTGACAAACTTCAGTAAATATGTAACCCTGTTCGCAGATTGGCATCATGTTGATATAAAAGGCACAGACAAGCCCATGCAGTCTGCAACAGCAGATGGAATAACCATTATTAATTTCGGCATGGGAAGTCCTACTGCAGCAACAATCATGGATTTGCTTACAGCCATTGAACCAAAGGCTGTACTTTTTCTGGGTAAATGTGGCGGACTAAAAAAAAGAAACAAAATCGGGGACCTGATTTTGCCCATAGCAGCAATACGTGGGGAGGGAACATCAAACGACTATCTGCCTGCAGAAGTACCTGCATTACCTTCATTTGCACTTCAAAAAGCAATTTCAACAACGATCAGGGATCACGAACTTGACTATTGGACTGGCACGGTTTACACTACCAACAGAAGGGTTTGGGAGCATGACGATGATTTTAAATTATACCTACAAAAAATAAGAGCTTACGCCATAGACATGGAAACGGCTACAATCTTCTCTGTAGGCTTTGCCAATAAAATACCAACTGGAGCTTTACTTCTGGTAAGTGATCAGCCCATGATCCCAGAGGGTGTAAAAACAGAAGAAAGCGACCAGAAAGTAACTGGTAATTTTGTAGAGACTCACCTCAAACTAGGCATTGCATCCCTTGAACAACTTATCAACAACGGCATTACAGTCAAACACCTTAAATTTTAGCCATCCAGGTTTATAACAGGTGCATAAATCCGTTTTTCAGTTTATGTGACTTGATAAAAAAAGCTTAATTTTGCAAATTAAATATGCCAAAACAAATCTGATGCCGTAAGATCAGGTTTGCTGGATGAATACCCATATGGGGTGGCTATCGGGATTTGTTTCAGGCAGCAAATTTTTACGCATGAAGTTATCCCAGTTTAGATTCGATTTCCCTCTCAATCTCATTGCACAAACGCCAGCCAAACGAAGAGAAGACGCTCGTTTGATGGTCGTACACAAAGACACAGGACTTATCGAAAACAAAATGTTTAAAGATGTTTTGGACTATTTCGAAGAGAAAGATGTTTTTGTTGTTAACAATACCAAAGTCTTCCCTGCCAGGATGTACGGAAGAAAAGAAAAAACCGGAGCGAAGATTGAAGTCTTCTTACTCAGAGAGCTAAACAAACAAAACAGGTTGTGGGATGTAATTGTAGATCCAGCCCGTAAAATCAGGGTTGGAAACAAGCTCTATTTTGGTGATGCAGACGAATTGGTAGCAGAAGTAATTGATAACACTACCTCTAGGGGCAGAACTATTCGGTTTCTTTTTGAAGGTTCTGATGAGGATTTCAAAGCTATTTTAAATACACTGGGAGAAACGCCACTACCCAAGTATATCAAACGCAAACCTGATGAGCTTGATCGTGAGCGTTACCAGACTGTATACGCCAGGCATGAGGGAGCTGTTGCAGCCCCAACAGCTGGTTTACACTTTTCAGTGGAATTGATTAAAAGACTAGAGATAGAGGGTGTGCGTTTTGCAGAAATCACCTTGCATACCGGCCTGGGTACATTCAGGGCTATTGAGGTTGAAGACCTGAGCAAACATAAAATGGAAGCTGAATATTTTAAGGTTGATGAAACAGCCTGTAAAATTGTAAACAAAGCCAAATCAGAAGGACACAGAATATGTTCTGTAGGCACAACAACGCTGAGGGCACTGGAAAGTACGTTCACCGCAGATAAACTATTGAAACCATCTGAAGGCTGGACGAATATTTTTATTCACCCTCCTTATGATTTTTCAATTTGTGATTCATTGATAACCAATTTTCACTTGCCAAAAACATCCTTATTGATTATGGCATGTGCATTTGCAGGCTACGACCTTACAATGGAAGCTTACAAAAAAGCCATTAAAGACAAATACAGATTCTTCAGCTATGGAGATGCCATGTTGATAATCTGACCTCTTATGTTCTTAAAAAAAGAGCCTCTGTAAAGGAGGCTCTTTTTTTTTACCAAAGCAGGCTGCTTTTTATTAAGGTATTCTATTTATAATGCTAATTCCAAAAAGGAATTAGTCTAGTCCAAATAACCCTTTGTTTAGCGCCTGTAGTGTTTCATTTCTTACTTCAGTTGGCACAAGAATTGAAATATTGTGTGTACTTCCACCAAAACTCACCATATTGATTGGGATATGTGATAGTGAGCTAAACATATCAGACATAAGTCCCTTTTCTTCAGTTAATTTATTTCCCACAACTGAAACTATTGTTTGTCCGGTTATAATTTCCAGATCCCCCAATGGTTGCAATTCCTTTGATATCTGATCAAGATTCTGGGTATTGTCTATTGTTACAGATACTGCCACTTCAGAAGTTGTAATCATATCTATCGATGTCCGGTATTTCTCAAAAACTTCAAATATCTTTCTGAGGAAACCATAAGCCAATAACATTCTGCTACTCTTTATCTTAACCATTACTATCCCATCTTTAGCAGCAACTGCTTTTACACCATTGCTATCTGCATCCTTTAAAATAATGGTGCCTTTTGCTTCAGGCTGCATAGTATTGAGAAGCTTAACAGGGATATTAAAATGTTGTGCTGGCCATATAGATGCCGGATGTAAAATTTTAGCTCCAAAATAAGCAAGCTCTGCAGCCTCATCAAAACTCAGCTGTTCAACAGGCCTTGTTGTTTTTACTATTCGCGGGTCATTGTTATGCATTCCGTCTATATCTGTCCAGATTTCACACACCGAAGCCTGAATAGCGGCAGCTATGAGTGAGGCAGAGTAATCACTTCCCCCTCTTTTCAGGTTATCGACCTCCCCCTTGGCATTCCGGCAAATATACCCCTGGGTAATAAATAGTTTTATTGAGGAGTTTGTTTCTATAATCTTATTGAGTTTTGCACGAATAGCGAGAACCTGCGGTTCATCATTGGCATCTATTGACATAAAGTCCAATGCCGGAATCAAAAGATGTTCCAATCCAATAGAATCAAGATAGATCGAAAACAATTTAGTACTCATCAGCTCTCCCTGTGCAAGAATATCCTTATTCAATGCATCGTTGAATGATATTTTAAGGATTATCCGAAGAAATTCAAAATGTTCGTTGATGGTATTGACTGCCCTTTGCTTTATTGTTTCATCTGAGAGCAACTGGGCTATAAATGTGTTATAATGCTGATGAAGTGTATCAATCAGCGTACCAGCCTTCTCTTTGTCACCAGCAGCCATGGCATCCCCTATCGCCACCAATGCGTTGGTCGTGCCACTTAATGCACTCAGTACAACTATCTTGGGTTCATTGTCCATTGTAATCAGGTCTTTTACCTGAAACATCCTTTCGGGCTTGCCAACTGAGGTGCCGCCAAATTTCATTATCTTCATAAAAATGATTTAACGAAGGCGAAGTTAAAACTTGATATTGAATTTATCAGCAAGAGATTGCAGATCTTCCATGACCACCGGCAGCAGCGGAATACCTTCATCCATGCGCCTTAGAGACATTAACCTTTCAGGATCTCCCGGAATGATCACTGGAATATTAGCATTAACGGGGGCTGCCTGCCTGAAGCGAGAAATCCAGAGATCCATGTCCGTTTTAAATGCTGCAGCTGTTCTGAATGCATCAATGCGCATAGCGCCTATGAAATGTCCAATTCCTTTACCCGGTTGATTTTCCGGCATAGGCACATATGCAGGAAATGGAGGAACCCATGGACCAAAATTTGCTCCACTCAAAACACCTGAAAAAATATCTACAATTGCGCCAAGTGCATATCCTTTGTGACTGCCATGCTCCCTGTCGCCTCCCAGAGGCAATAAAGCGCCCCCGTTTTTCAATGCATGGGAATCGCTTACAGGCTGCCCCATTGAGTCTTGAATCCACCCCAATGGAGCATCTTTACCGGTACGTTGCAGTATTTCGAGTTTTCCATTAGCGGCTGTTGTAGTAGCAAGATCAGCCACAAATGGCGGTTCTGATCCAGCTGGCACAGCTACACAAATTGGATTTGTGCCCAACATGCGTTCTCGCGAAAATGTAGGGGCTACAAGTGCGCTTGCATTGGTCATCACAATGCCAATCATATCTTTTTCCAAGGCCTTCATAGCATGATGTGCAGCTATACCAAAATGATTACTGTTGCAAACACTTACCCACCCTGTTCCCACAGCTTCTGCCTTTTTGATTGCAACATCCATCGCATAGTTTCCCACAACAAGTCCCAATCCACTATCTCCGTCAACCACTGCAGTTGATGGTGTTTCATGAATAACCTTTATATCAGGAATAGCATTGATTCTTTTTGCCTCCCACAATCTGATATAACCAGACAATCGTGCAACACCATGGGAATCAATACCTCTGAGATCTGCTGAAATAAGTGTTTCTGTAGCAAGTTTTGCATGTTCCGGACTGCATCCGATTTTCAGGAATACCTGTTCTGTAAAATCAAACAAATATGGATAGGCAATATTTTTTTCCATTGGGCAAAGCTATTCTGATTCTGTGAATATTTTAACTATTTACCATTGGTTGGGAAAACACCACCATTTTTTCAGAAAAAAACAGTTTCAAGCGTTTTTTTGACCTTGTACAGATTTTAGGTCTTTCGGAATTTTAATTCATAAATGAACTATTATGATGAAATTAGAATTAATCGGAAATCTGGGGAAAGATTGCACAGTCAATGAAGTCAATGGCAGTCACGTTATCAATTTCAGTGTTGCACATTCTGAAAAGGTAAGGGATAAAGACAACAACTATGTTGACAAAACAAGATGGGTGGAGTGTGCTTACTGGACCGACAAAACTGGTGTAGCAAACTTCCTGAAAAAAGGACAGCAGGTGTATGCAGAGGGATTCCCTGATGTTAAAACTTACAATAAAAAAGATGATAGCACCGGTGTTTCGCTGACCCTTCGTGTTATGTTATTGCAACTTGTAGGTTATAGCCAGCCCGAAGGTTTAATCAAATTTACAGACAAGGAAAAAAACTCTGCCAACCAGGCTGTGGTTGATGATTTACCATTTTAGCGGATTCGTTTTTTTTCAGGATTGCTGAAAATAAGATTCCAAATTAATTTGGGAAACCCTGTGATCAATGCGGTTAGCCATAACCGGATTGATCACTTCCATAACAGCAATGCATTGATCAATCATCAATTGAATTTTTTGAAGCCCTGTTGAATTAAGGCCTGCATCAAGAATTGTATTTTCATCCTCATTCAATAAATCCTCCTGGATATCAGCTAAATCATCCAGGATCAGGAAATAGGTCATTAATGCATACCATCCTGCCAAAGCGAGTTGTAAATTAAAACGGGAGCTCTTTAATGTAGTTAATGAAAACAAATAGCTGTCTGCCCTGTTCAATGAAGGAAAGGGGGTCCCCAATCTTGCGCCTGATTGCTGAATAGGCTTTTTTTGAACCAGATAGGCATTTAATTCTTGAAATAATTCCGTTTGTACGGCATAAGGCTGAACAATTTCACACAATTTTTCTGCATGTTCTATCCATGTACTATGCTTGTGTTCTACCATAGCAGCCTCATGTAAAATAATTTCATTCAGCCTGAATTGACTATCAGATAGCAGTGTTGATTTATCAACACCCAATCTGAAAAGCATGTCTGCATAGATAGGCATAAAATAATACCCCGGTGACCCAGGGATATATATTTTCCGATTCTGCCAATATAGATTATCAACAGGAACAGTTCTGTTTATAAATGCTTCGCCTATCATGAGGTCGACACCATATGACAATTTCAAATCATCTCTGGTAAGAAACATAATATCAAGATGGTTTAATGACCCGCCTGGAATATGAATTATCGCGTGCCTTGGAAGCTCTGGCATTTGCCGTATCAGCAATCAATTTAAACTGATCTGGGTGCGACTGATAATAACGATAGCTTCGCGTAAATAATGTTGTCGAAACTCGCCTCAACTGCAGAGCCTTATCTATTTCAGCCTGTACAGCACTATCTTTATTTAGCGTAGAATCCTTAAACAAATAAGATTCAACAAATCCTTCAGCCAAAGTAATGTCGTTCAAGACATCAGCCATTTCATCTTGATTGAGCACATCCTTTGATTCATTGCCATTTTGGCAAGAAAACAACTGCAAGAGAACAACAGCAAAAAAGAAAAACTTTTGACTCCTCATTTTAAATCCTCCGCGTATTTGGAAGCATTAGAAATATCAAGTCTCCCACAAATATCAATTACTCTGGCCTTATCCTGTGGTAATGCTTTTCGGAACAACTGGATTATTTCATTCGTTTTTCCCTGAAAGAAAAAAGCCATGAACATTAAATTGGGCGTTTCCGCATGCAACGTATTTAGCATAGACAGCGCAGACAGAACCTCCTCCCTGGCAGCTACTTCATCCTCAATCAATTTGTCCATACCTTTTCTGTAATAAGTATAGATAGCATCATGCGCAAGTGCATAACGTGCATTTTGAAGATTTTCAGCAAGCCAGTATCTGTTTCTTTGTCCATCAAAAGGCTTCCAACCTGTTATTGATCTTCCTTCTGGTGCAGCACTTACAATCTGATTGGCTTTTTGAAAATAAATATCCCCACCTCTTGGTGCATATGAATCATAATCCATTCCCAACAAGAGATCTACATAAAAGGCGAGTATGGCGGTTAAATTTGCCGAAAGAGATTCTGTACCTGCAATTCTATTTTCATTGAACTCCAGTGGCTGAAATTCCACATACCGGAAAACAATGTCATTATCAACGAAATTAATTAGCGGAGAAAGGTAATTTGAATTGAAAACTGGCCTTGCTGCCTGAATTGTAAGCGTAGCCTTGTACACATTGGGTTCTACTACCGATTGCAGGTTTAAAAGAAAACTACAATCAATTTTTTCATTCATCTCAAATGGATCACTGGTCCATTTTCGCTTATTAAGGAACGATATCAAGCCTGTTTGTAATGTCTGGAATACTTTTTTATCAACAGAACTGCCAATCTGTGCATAAACAACATTGACTTTGGCATTAAGTTCCTGTGCGTTAAGTCTAGAAAAAAAGAAAACAGCTATAAAACACAAGAAGACCTGCATTAAAAATGCGGCCTTCCTGACATTGTATAAACTTTTTTTCAAATGATCAACGGAAAAGATCTTCTTCATTTTTTCTGAAATAAACCTTGTCCTCCATAAACTCCTGGGTCGCAAGCAAAGCCGGATTAGGCATTTTCTCATACGCCTTTGAAATTTCAATCTGCTCCTTATTTTCATGAATCTCTTCCAGGCTGTCTGTATGGCTGGCAAACTCCTCCAATTTATTGTGCAATTCTTCCTTTATGGCAATATTAATCTGCCCTGCCCTTTTGGCTATGATCGAAATTGATTCATATAAATTGCCTGTTTTACTTTTGATCTCATTCAGATCTTTAGTTTCAGCAACATTTGTAAGATTATTTCCCAATTGCCTGCGAAGTCTGCTCATTATTTAGTGATTTTATATTATTCTTAGACAAAGTTAAGTAACGTTCAGCTTCCTTAAGCAATTTACTTTCAGGAAACCTGTCTTGAAAGTCTTCCACCTCGATGATTACCTTGTTATACCGCTCTTCCTGTTTTTCCTCAATACTCATCGCTGCAAATCTATAGGAAGCCTTGATTGCCATTAATTTATACTCATCTCCCTTGGGAGAATCAGGATAGTTATTAATGAGCGTTGTATAGGCAAGTGCTGCAGCACGAAACTGCCCCACGTTAAAATAAAGTTGAGCGGATAAAAACTCTTTCACTTCAAGTTTTGCCTGACACTTAGCAATTATTTCTTCAGCCTCCTTATTGCGGGCTGATTCTGGATGTGTGTTGATAAATACCTGAAACATGCCTATAGCCTTTATGGTATTGGATTGCTCAAGTTCAGCCTTGGGTGATTGCTTGTAAAAGCAAAGCGCCTGCATGTACTCCATTTCTTCAGCCCTTGGATTGTTGGCGAAAATCTCAATATAACCTTTAAACAGATTTTCTGCTGTTATGTAATCTTTCAGGTTGTAATGAGAGTAGGCGAATCGATAAAACAGATCCTCATGTTGGGGGGTTCCCTTGAATACAGGAAACAATTCCTCAAAGAGAACTTGTGCCTGACGAAATTCTTTTTTATCGTAATAGGTATTGGCCATTTTCAGCTTGTACTCAAAGTCTTTACTTTTAAGTACTTTACCGAATTTGGAACATCCTGAAAGGACTACAATAGTCAGCAAGATAAATAGCTTATTCCATTTCATGTGAGGTGCAAAGTTAAGCATTTGAGCCTTACGCTAAGATACACTAACCATGTTTTTCTAATGGTTAATCTTGTCATAAAAAAGAATGCCCTCCTGTGTGGAAGGCATTCAATAAATTATATAGTAATATTATTTTTTTGTCCTGAGGTTAGGGTGAGGTGCAGGAACTGTATTAGGCTCACCTGTGTTTTCACCCGTTGCACTTAAGTCGATAACATTGGCATCACCTTCTGTTTGACCATACTTGTTAATCAGCCTATCAGCTGCAATACCCTGCTGTTCTGAAAGGTATGTAATGATTGCGTTAACCCTATCCCAGCTCAGTTGCTGACTGGCTTTTGAAGCCTCTGCATAACCAGTGATGAATACTTTACATACTGGATTGTTTTTCAACCTGTCTGCAGTGGAAGCCAGAATGCTTTCAGCATCTTTTGACAATTTAGCAGAACCCTTTGCAAAGGAAACACTAGGAATGTTACCCATATTGCAGGTTGGAGGAGCTGGGGGTGGTATAAGTTTGCAACATGGCGGCTCTGGACATTTTCCAACTCCGTTTACATCTACGGGCTGGCATTCACTTGGTGTAATCAACTGCTTGTCTTTGAAATCTGGAACACCATCTCCATCTGTATCCTTGCTTACACCGTTTGAATTAACCGGAGCACCTGCTGGAGTGTTAGGCTCACGATCAAACTGATCAGTAACGCCATCACCATCTGCATCATCTAAAACTACCTTTGGCATTTTCATGCGCTTGGGTGAGTTAAGCTCTGAGTATGCGAATTCAAGTGGATTTTTCCAATAGAGAGGTTCAACTGACTTTGTCTTTTTCTGGGCAAATGTGTCCAGACCTGCAAGCAGGAAGATTCCCAGGAACAGGGCCGAGAGTATATTTTTAATTTTCATAAATAATGTTTTGAAATACTGATGGTGAAATTAGAATAAGTTAATGTTGATACCTATTGAAGTAAAGCTCAGGGCATCATTACTGTTAGACAGAACGGCTTCACCAAGCGGAGTTGCCTGATAACGCTGACCATCAAGCAAGTCATCCTTCACAAAAGAAAGCCTGTTCTCGATAGCTACATTAACCTTCTTGGAAATCTTGAATGCCATTCCGAGTCCTGCTGTTTGTGAGAACCTAGCAGTCATACCAAAAGCCTTGGGAGCTTGTGTATTTGATTCACCCGCTGTTTCATATGTACCATCCAAGAGTGCCTTGACTGCATTTCTGGTGTCATTACGGGTATCCCAGGTACCATTGGGAATACCATTGAAGCTGTATTTAGAACCACCTGCATTTTTGGCATCAACCATGGTTTTGTAGAATGTTGCGCCAACACCAAAAATCGCATACATGGCAAACTTAGGCTCTGCCTTGTGGAAGCGGATATTGGTAAAATTGAATATACCCTGGATACTAAGATCACTAACAGTAGTCTTGTGATTCAGAAAAATTTTGTCTGTAGGCACGTAGTAATTACCCTGACCGTCTTTTGTCCATCCTTTGTAACCATTGCTGGTCCACGCAGTATTGTTGACATAATTGTTAGTCTCTTTCCAATTCAAACCCTTTGCTGTTCCGCGATAGAACTCACCTCTTACGGAGAAGAGATATCCAAGTGCTTTTCTTGCATGAACACCAAAGCCAAAATTTGGCATAACTGAGGAAACATCACCAGCAATGGTTGGGGATCCTATTTTCAGTCCAAGCTCCCACTGGCTTCTTGGTTTTGCCGGAAAAATATACTGGTTATTGAGGAACTCATTGTGCTGAGCCATTCTGGATGGTGGAATAAGCGATGAATCTTTCCATTCATTGCCACCTTCAGTGGAACTTTGTGCCTGAGTAGTCATAACCAGGGCCAAAAGACCAAGGATTAGAGAATACTTTTTGATTGTCATACGATGGAGTGTTGGTTTAGATTTAGATTTTTACTTGAAAAACAAGCTGTTACAAAAGTAGTGTTAATGTTTTAATTGTCAAATAAATATACTGTTAATTTCTGCGTCAGGATTTACCAATATCCACACTTACTTCACAATTAATTGTAATTTCGCACCTATTCATGAACCCATCACAATCAATTATAGCTGCGGAACTCAGGCAATTTGAAAGCCTTTTCAAAAATGCCGTAAAGAGTAACGCGCCTATGCTTGATAGGATTCTGAAATATATCGTACGAACCAAAGGAAAACAACTCAGGCCTATGTTCGTCTTGCTGGCTGCAGGCGTAAGCGGTGGGATCAATGAAGTAACTTACAGAGCTGCTTCCGTTGTTGAATTGCTCCACACTGCTACACTGGTGCATGACGATGTTGTTGATGAGGCTTCTGAACGAAGGGGCTTTTTCTCCATATCAGCATTGTGGAAAAATAAAGCGTCTGTTCTTGTTGGGGATTATTTACTCGCAAAGGGGCTTTTGCTTTCATTGGAAAATGGCGATTTTAAGATCCTGGAAATTTTATCGGATGCAGTGAGAAAAATGAGCGAGGGCGAGTTGTTACAACTGGAAAAAGCAAGGCTTCTCAATATCAAAGAAAGCGATTATTTTACCATAATTCAGAACAAAACTGCTTCACTTCTGGCATCTGCCTGTGCGGCTGGTGCATATTCTGCCAGCCAGGATTTGGAGATTACAGAAAAGATGAGGTTGTTTGGTGAATATACGGGTATCGCTTTTCAAATAAAAGACGACCTTTTCGACTA
>JBDLUZ010000043.1:0-11565 GCA_039805045.1 Bacteroidota bacterium
TAATCACTGTCTTTCAGATCGTACCTGTGCTCAAGTGACCTACCAGATGAATCTGCGAGGCGATAAACAAGTGATGAACTACCTCCTGTTTCAATAACTGGTGCAGATGCCGTAAAAAACAACTCACTGGTTGAAGCAGTCTGGTTGGCGCCCGTATTAATCAGGTAAGATATATTATTAAATGGTGAAGCCAGTAGTTGAACCTGACTACTGTCTGAACCGGCATATTTTTTGAGTTCAACACTTACAGGACGACCACCCTTGTTTGAAAAAACTACTTTTACCAGTTTGTTTTCGAGAGTAGTAAACGTTTCGGTTATTTGTCCGACCGGATTAAATGTACCCGGATTCCCTTTGACAAGGGATGCTGTATCTGACACAAGTGGTGAAAGCAATGTATCCTTGAGGTCTGGCTGGAGGGCCGCCAGAGAATCTGCAACTGCTTTTTGTTTTGCTTGCAGTTCAAGCTGCCCGACACGGGTAAAATAAAAATATCCGATAAACAACAGGGCCAATAATGAAACTCCGATAACCGAATTCTTATCAAACTTCATGATGAAATTTTATTGAAAGTCAAATGTAAGGATATAGCTTGAACGCTGCGTGGTCAGACTAGCTCATTCGGCAAAGATTCTCCGGCCAAACTATCTTTTCTGGCAGCAAATGCTTTTGCAGCTTTCACAAAATGAACAAATAGCGGATGAGGATTTTCTACCGTACTTTTTAATTCGGGGTGATACTGAACGCCTATAAAGAATGGATGACCCGGAATTTCCACAATTTCAACCAGATTGGTTTCAGGATTGGTACCACTTGCTTTGAGTCCGGCTTGCTGTAGTGCATCGAGGTATTTATTATTCAATTCCCAGCGGTGGCGGTGACGTTCAGATATGTATTCAGTGCCGTAAATTTCATATGCAAGGGTTCCCTTTTGAATTTTGCAGGGATATGCACCTAAGCGCATGGTTCCGCCCTTGCTTGTTACAGATTTCTGTCCTTCCATAAGATCAATGACAGGATCCTCTGTACCTGCATCCATTTCAGTTGAATGGGCATGAGACAGTTTCAGCACATTGCGGGCATATTCAATAACGGACATCTGCATGCCCAAACAAATTCCAAAGAATGGCAATCCTTTTTCCCGGGCATACTGCACTGCAAGGATTTTACCATCGATTCCACGAAGTCCGAATCCAGGTGCAACAAGCAGGCCATCAAGCCCCTCCAGCTTCTCATCCACATTTTCAGGGGTAATGAATTCACTGTGAACATCTTGTACGATAACCTTACATTCATTCATTGCTCCTGCATGAATAAATGCTTCCAAGATTGATTTGTAAGCATCCTGAAGTTCTATATACTTGCCAATCAATCCTATGGTCACAGTAGATTTGGGGTGGAGCAACTTGGCGAGGAATCCCTTCCAAACTGTTAGATCAGGCTCCGGAAACCAAGTAATATTGAGCTTTTTCAGAACAATAACATCCAGCTGTTCTTCCTGCATAAGCAAGGGCACCTCATAGATAGTTCTTGCGTCAGCAGCTTCAATTACTGCCTCAGGTTTGACATTACAAAACAAAGCAATCTTTGATTTGAGCTCTTTAGACAAAGGCTGTTCAGTTCTGCAAACGATGATATCCGGGTGAACCCCGTTCTCACTCATCATCTTAACACTGTGCTGTGTTGGCTTTGTTTTGAGTTCCTTTGCCGCTTTTAGGTAAGGCACAAGAGTAAGGTGAACCACAATACAATCTCCATCCGGCAACTCCCACTGCAACTGGCGAACTGCTTCTATAAATGGAAGACTTTCGATATCACCAACTGTTCCGCCAATTTCCGTGATAATGATGTCATAACCGAAAGTAGACAACAGCTGCATTCTCCGCTTTATCTCGTCTGTAATATGTGGAATAACCTGAACGGTTTTCCCAAGAAAAGCGCCTTCCCTTTCTTTATTAATAACCGACTGATAAATTCTGCCGGTTGTAACATTGTTTGCCTGTGTAGTGAAAATATTGAGAAAACGTTCGTAGTGGCCTAGGTCCAGATCGGTTTCTGCACCATCTTCCGTAACATAACACTCCCCATGTTCGTAGGGGTTGAGGGTACCCGGATCTACATTGATATAGGGGTCAAATTTCTGAATGGTCACCTTGAAACCACGGGCTTGCAGCAGTTTAGCCAATGAAGCTGATACAATACCTTTACCTAATGAAGAAGTTACCCCTCCAGTCACAAATATATACTTGGTCATAGTCAAAGACCATCAGAAAGGGGATGATAAAAAACTTTCGGAGGTCGCACAAAGTTACCAAAATTTTACCGCATGAGAAAACGATGTTAAGTCATGTGGATAATTTAAATATGTCTTTCAATCTTGATAACTGAGTACTGTCAGTTGCCTGACTGATATCACTGCATCAGATCACCAATTTTATTGTCATATGGTTGCTGCCAAGTCTGAAGATTTCCCCATTGCTGTCCGCCAATGACCACAGCATCCCCGGAGACCACACCTAATTTGTTTACAGCAACACCAGTTCCGGTAATTGATGTGAGAAAATCTGATTCCATTGAAGGATTGACAGAAACCACTACCCGACCCTGACCTTCACCAAACCAATACGCATCTTCTCTGATTGATTGATCATGCTGAGCAACGGCAAAGCCAATGTTCCCCGCAAAGCCGCTTTCCAGCAAGGTTATAAATAGTCCGCCTTCACTGACATCATGAGCAGAAACAACAAGTTTGGCAGCGATGACTGCAGCAACAGCTTTTTGCAATTCCACTTCCTCGGCAATATCAAAATACGGAGCAGGGGAATGCTCCACACCGCATATTTTATGCAAATACTCTGAAGAACAGATGTCATCAGTGGCATTCCCAATCAAATAAACAATATCTCCTGCATTCCTGAAACCGAGTGTCATTTTATTTTCAGGTGCATCCAAAATACCAACCATACCAATTGTGGGTGTTGGATAAACCGCCCCGTCCGGATTCTGGTTGTAGAAACTCACGTTCCCCCCTGTTACCGGCGTATCAAAACGGAGGCACGCCTCACCCATTCCTTTTATGGCATGAACAAACTGGTAATATATTTCTGGGTCATAGGGATTGCCGAAATTAAGACAATTGGTTACCCCAATCGGAGTTCCTCCACTGCATACGATGTTTCTCGCAGCTTCACTGACCGCAATCATGGCACCCTTGTAAGGATCGGCATAAACATATCGGCTGTTACAATCTGTTGTAACGGCCAGCGCCTTTCCAGTTTCCTTGACCAACACTACTGGTGCGTCACTTGGTCCGTTGGTTTGGGTATTCCCCGTACCCACCATACTGTCGTACTGGGTGTAGATCCATCTCTTGCTGGCAATGTTCGGAATTTCACAAAGCTCCCTGGCAACAACTTGCAGGTCTGCCGGAACCGGGATAGCCTCAGGATTGAAATTCCTGATTGAAGCAAAGTAAGCAGGCTCCCTGTATTCTCTTTCATAAACCGGTGCACCACCCCCCAGAACAAGACTCTCTGCGGGCATTTCTGCTTCCAGTTGACCATGCATGTAAAAACGAAGCATCCCATCAGAAGTAACGTGTCCTATTTCTGAGCATGGCAAATCCCATTTTTCAAAAACCTCAAGCACTTCAGCCTCTCTTCCTTTCTCAACAATCATCAGCATGCGCTCCTGACTTTCACTCATCAGCAACTCCCATGCTTTCATGTTTTGCTGACGCATAGGCACCTTGTCAAGCTCAATGTGCATACCCACGCCACCTTTTGCACTGGTTTCTGCTGTTGAACAAATAATACCAGCTGCTCCCATATCCTGCATCCCAACAAGTGCTCCCTTGGGAATCAGCTCCAAACATGCTTCCAACAATTTCTTTTCCTGAAAAGGATCACCCACCTGAACGGCAGGAAGCTCCTGTGTGCTTTCCTCTGTAATGTCAGCTGAAGCAAAAGAAGCACCGCCGATGCCATCCTTACCTGTTGCTGATCCCACAATGAATACAGGATTCCCTTCTCCCTCAGCTGTAGCGCTCACTGTTTTACCCACTTTTACAATTCCCACACTCATCGCATTGACAAGTGGATTTGTATGGTAACAGGATTCAAAATAAACTTCCCCACCAACTGTAGGCACACCAAAACAATTACCATAATGTCCGATTCCAGCTACAACACCTTTGAGGAGGTGACGTGTTTGTGGATCCTGAATATTTCCAAAACGCAAAGAATTCAATGCGGCAATGGGCCTTGCACCCATGGTAAAGATATCCCTGTGGATTCCGCCCACGCCTGTAGCAGCTCCCTGAAATGGCTCAATGGCCGAAGGGTGGTTGTGGGATTCTATCTTGAATACAACGCCATATCCATCTCCAATATCAGCAAGGCCCGCATTTTCTTCTCCTGCCTTTACGAGCAACCTGCTACCGTCTCTCGGAAGCGTTTTAAGCCATTTGATTGAGTTCTTATAGGAACAATGTTCACTCCACATGACAGAATATGCTGCCAGTTCATTGAAATTGGGCGTTCTTCCCAGAATTTGTTTAATGCTCTCAAATTCTTCGGGGAGCAACCTGAGTTGCTTGGCTGTTTCTACTGTTGTTTCCATGATAATAATAAGAAATGCAAAGTTACTTAAAAGGCATAAAGACGCAAAAGCAATTGGCGTTTAATCCCGCTGCTGTGATTAACAATGTGCGCTCTTCCATTTAAAAACAAAAAAGCCAGCATTACCTAGGGACAATCAAGCCGTTTGAGATTTGATTTTTTTGAAAACAATTGCTGAAACAACTGAATTTGCGGACTTTTGCAGTTCAATCAGAAACATATGCAATCTTTAAGGTTTAAAGCCATTGATAACCTCACTGCAGTAAATGATGAGGTTAAAGTGAATAGTCCTGCTAAAATCACCGCCATTTTCGGTGAGCATGTTTTTACGCTTAAAACGGCAAGGGAGTACCTGAGCGATGATGCTTTTAAAAGTCTGAATAATTCGATAAAATCCGGACAAAAAATCGATAGAAACATAGCCAATCACATTGCTGCGGGCATGCGCCACTGGGCTCAGAGTAAGGGCGTAACGCATTATACCCACTGGTTCCAGCCACTTACGGGTTCATCTGCTGAAAAGCACGATTCATTTTTCACTTTAAAACCAGACGGATCAGCCATTGAGGAGTTTGACGGCAATGCCTTAACACAGCAGGAGCCGGATGCCTCATCATTTCCAAGCGGCGGCATCAGGGCTACGTTTGAAGCAAGAGGCTATACCGCATGGGACCCCACTTCGCCTGCATTCATCATGAATATAGGCCATGGCATGACCCTTTGCATTCCTACCATTTTTGTTTCCTACACGGGAGAATGCCTTGATTACAAAGCGCCGCTGATAAAATCGATTGAAGCACTGAACAAAGCAGCTGTTGATGTCTGCCATTATTTCGACAAGAATGTGGGAAAGGTAACAGCAACCCTGGGATGGGAACAGGAATACTTTCTGATTGATGAGGGGCTGGCCAATGCAAGACCAGACCTCCTGATGACAGGCAGAACGGTATTCGGACATGCCCCTGCAAAGGGACAGCAGCTTGAAGATCATTATTTTGGGTCTATACCTGAACGGGTGTATGATTTCATGCGTGACTTTGAGTACGAATCGTATCGCCTGGGCATCCCGCTTAGAACCAGGCACAATGAAGTTGCTCCAGCTCAATTTGAATGTGCGCCGATATTCGAAGAACTCAACCTGGCAGTGGACCATAACACCCTATTGATGGATGTTATGGCCAGGGTAGCCAAGAGACACAAACTGCGTGTCTTGTTGCATGAAAAACCTTTTGCTGGCATCAACGGGAGTGGCAAGCACAACAACTGGAGCATGGCTACCGATACCGGTGTCAATCTCCTCGCGCCAGGAAAAACACCCAAAACCAATTTCATGTTCCTGGCATTTTTTGTCAACACCATAAAAGCTGTTCACGATCACGCAGATCTTCTCCGGGCTGCAATTGCCTCTGCCGGTAACGACCACAGGCTGGGCGCAAATGAGGCACCACCTGCCATCATTTCTGCATATATTGGGCGCTACCTCACCAAGGTATTGGATGAAGTGGAGAGCCGGGTAAGTGAAAAATTTGATGAGCAGGATGAAGTGATGTTGAAACTGGATATCCATAAAAATATTCCGGAACTTCTGCTTGACAATACAGACAGAAACCGAACCTCTCCTTTTGCATTCACTGGTAACAAATTTGAATTCAGGGCAGTCGGCTCTTCCGCAAATTGTGGCTACAACATGACTGTACTCAATACAATCATGGCTGAAACCTTAACGAGATTCAAAACAGAAGTTGATGCACATATTGAAAAAGGCGAGAAAAAAGAAGTTGCCATCATGCATGTGCTGAAATCCTATATAAAAACCGCCAAAAATGTGCTGTTCGAAGGTGATGGTTATAGCCAGGAATGGCAGGAGGAAGCAGCCCGACGTGGACTTCCCAATTTCAAGACCACTCCATTGGCACTGGATGCCTTGGTGACAGACAAAGCGAAACAGCTCTTCAAAAAGCATAAGGTCCTCTCCCACACTGAACTTGAGGCAAGACATGAAATTGAACTTGAAAAATACATCAAGCATGTTCAGATTGAAGGACGTGTGATGGGCGACCTTGCAGGCAATCACATTCTACCCGCAGCTATTAGGTACCAGAACATCCTAATTACCAATATAAGCGGACTCAAAAACATAGGCTTACCCGAATCGGCCTATGCGGCTCAGATGAAGATACTGGCTGAAATTTCTGAGCACATCAACAAAGTTCTGGTTCTTTCAGAAGAAATGACTGAAGCCAGAAAATCAGCCAATGCGCTTACCTCTTCAAGGGAAAAAGCCATTGCCTATTGCGATAAGGTAAAACCTTATTTTGAAGATATCCGTTACGCTGTGGATAAGCTTGAATTACTGGTCGATGATTCTGAGTGGGAACTCCCGAAATACAGGGAAATGCTTTTCCTGAGGTAAAAAAACTCAGGAAAATAATCCCTGTAAACAAATAGAAAAGCCCCTGTTATTAAACGGGGGCTTTTCAGCTTATAAGATAGAACAGTTACTGCATTTTAAATGTATCCAAAAACTTGGTGGTGAAGTTTCCTTTTATGAAGTCTTCATTCCGCATCAGTTGCTGATGGAAAGGAATTGTTGTTTTGATACCTTCAATAACATACTCACTCAATGCCCTGCTCATGGTGTCAATAGCTTCCTTTCTCGTCCTTGCCACAGCAATGATCTTGGCAATCATGGAATCATAGAAAGGAGGAATAACATAACCTGCATAAACATGCGAGTCTATCCGGATACCATGTCCACCTGGTTGGTGAAGTACGGTAATCTTACCCGGACTCGGACGGAAATCCATGTAAGGGTCTTCTGCATTGATACGACACTCAATGGCATGCATTTCAGGGAAGTAATGTCTGCCTGAAATAGGTTCTCCTGCAGCAATTTTAATTTGCTCCTTGATCAGATCAAAATTGGTAACCTCTTCTGTTACACAGTGTTCAACCTGTATCCTGGTATTCATTTCCATGAAATAAAAATTCCTGTGTTTATCCACCAGAAACTCAATGGTACCAACACTTTCATAGCCTATGGCTTCCGCGGCTTTAACGGCTGCAGCACCCATCCGCTCTCGCAGTTCGTCTGTCATGAATGGTGATGGCGATTCTTCCACCAGTTTTTGGTGACGACGCTGGATTGAGCAGTCGCGTTCACTCATGTGGCAAACTTTACCATACCTGTCTCCTGCTACCTGAATTTCAATATGTCGAGGCTCCTCAACAAATTTCTCCATGTAAACCCCATCATTCTTGAAAGAAGCTGCTGCTTCAGTTTTGGCAGAATTGTAAGCTTTTTCTATTTCACTTTCTTCCCATACCACACGCATGCCTTTACCTCCGCCACCTGCAGTAGCTTTCAAAATAACAGGATAGCCAATTTCTTTTGCAATACCCTTAGCTTCATCAACACTTTCCAGCAACCCTCCACTCCCAGGTACAACAGGCACACCAGCTTTTATCATGGTCTCCTTGGCAGTGATTTTATCCCCCATAGACCTGATCTGATCAGGTGTTGGCCCGATGAACTTAATCCCATGCTCACCACAGATTTCCGCAAATCTTGCATTTTCTGCCAAAAAGCCATAACCAGGATGCACAGCATCAGCATTTGTTATCTCCATGGCGGCCATGAGGTGTGGAATATTCAGGTATGAGTCTGCACTTGCAGGCCGGCCTATACATACTGCCTCATCGGCAAACTTTACGTGCAAACTGTCTTTGTCTGCAGTAGAATAAACTGCAACAGTCTTAATGCCCATTTCCCTGCATGTCCTGATTACACGAAGTGCAATCTCGCCCCTGTTTGCGATCAATATCTTGTTGAATCCCTTCTTCAAATCTGTTGTCATGCCATTTGTTTGAATGAATTAATATGTTAAGCTGTCTGTCTGCTTAGGCAGGCTCAACGAGGAACAAAGGCTGATCATACTCAACTGGAGTAGAATCCTCCACAAGTATTTTCACAATTTTGCCAGACACTTCACTTTCTATTTCATTGAAAAGTTTCATTGCCTCAATGATGCAAACGGCCTTGCCCGGTTTCACTTCATCACCTTCTTCAACGAAATCAGGCTTACCCGGACCAGGCTTTCTGTAAAAAGTGCCAATCATGGGGCTCTTTATGGTAATAAGATTGTCCGCTGCTTTTGGAGCCGGAGCCGCTGATGCAACAGGAGCCGCCGCAACAGGAGCGGGAGCCGGAGCTGCAACAGGCTGAAACTGAACTGCCGGCTGAGCTGTAACGTATTTGTCTTCTTTCTGCCTGATGGTAATCTTAAATTCTTTTTCTTCAATGGTCAGCTCGCTGATGCTAGACTTATTGACCATTTTAACGAGGTCCTGAATTTGTTTGAGATCCATAAAGAATAATTTTAATGTTTTATTCGGGCCGTAAAGGTGTATCAAAAATGATTTACAGCCAAATTAAATTCACGTTGTTTTTGAATAAAAAAACCCGATTTTTATAAAAAATCGGGCCAAATTAGCTTAAAAACCTGTGATTTTAATGAATTTTACTCTTTTACGCGCTCTACGTATTCACCAGTTTTGGTGTTTATCCTGATCACATCTCCTTCATTAACAAAAAGAGGGACGTTAACAGTTGCACCGGTTTCAATTTTCGCAGGCTTCAGTGTTCTTGTGGCTGTATCTCCTTTTAATCCAGGCTCTGAATAGGTTACTTTGAACACTACTTTATCGGGGAGTTCAACAGACATTGGTGATTCAGTTTCCGTATTAATAAGCACAGAAACTTCCTGATCTTCTTTCAAAAACTGCGGAGCATCAACAAGTGTTTCTGCAACAGCAATCTGCTCATAAGTTTCATTGTCCATAAAGTTATAGCCGGTATCATCCTTGTAAAGAAACTGATAACTTTTCCGCTCTACGCGAACCGGATAGATGGTATCACCACTGTTCCATGTTTTTTCTATAGACCTGCTGTTATCAACACCTTTGAGTTTAGCCCAAACTTTGGCTGCTGCACGGGCAGTTTTGTTTTCACCGAATTCTACGATGGTATACAAACTACCGTCCAGCTTGATAATCATTCCCCTTGAAATATCTGACGTATTTGCCATAACTATGATTTGAGTGGGCAAAGGTAAGCCAATTTGGGAAATAACATCATACCTTTGCGGCGCAAACAATCTATTATACTTATAAAACATTTCAAATGAAAGTAACTGTAATTGGAGCCGGCGCTGTTGGCGCTACCTGTGCTGATAACATTGCCCGTGCAGGCGTATGTACGGAGCTCGTTTTGCTGGATATTAAAGAAGGACTTGCTGAAGGCAAGGCACAAGACATGCAACAGACTGCTGCCCTGCTTGGATTTGATACCATAATCACAGGATCTACCAATGACTATTCAAAAACATCTGGCAGTGAGGTTGTTGTGATTACTTCTGGCATCCCGCGAAAGCCAGGTATGACCAGGGAAGAACTCATTGGAACGAATGCCGGAATAGTTAAGGGAGTTTGTGAAAGTGTTTTAAAATATTCACCAGACACCATTATCATTGTTATCAGCAATCCGATGGATACCATGACATACCTGGCATTGAAATCAACCGGACTGCCTAAAAACAGGATTATTGGCATGGGTGGCACACTCGATAGCAGTCGCTTTAAATACCAATTGTCACAACACCTTGGTTGTAGCGCAAGTGATTTGAATGCGATAGTTGTAGGTGGACATGGAGATACTACTATGATTCCTTTGATCAGTAAGGCAACTTGGAACAGCATACCAGTTACACAGTTCCTCAATGAAGAGCAGCAACAAAAGGTTGTAGCCGACACCATGGTTGGTGGTGCTACACTCACCAAACTCATTGGTACTTCTGCCTGGTACGCGCCAGGAGCTGCAGGAGCTGCACTGGTTAAAAGCATCCTGAGAGATGAGAAAAAATTGTTTACCTGCTGTGTTGCTCTTGAGGGAGAATACGGACAATCTGATATCTGCCTGGGCGTACCTGTTACCATTGGAAAACAGGGCTGGGAAAAAATATTGCCGCTGGAATTGACTACCGCTGAACAGGAAGCCTTTGACAAAAGTGCTGCTGCTGTAAGGTCGATGAATGAAGTGTTAGGATAGAAATAGGGAAAAGGGAGTAGTTGCAATTATCATCCCATAACTAAGTTCATAAAAATAGTAAAGGCGTTCTCATATAGGACGCCTTTACTATTTTTATGAACCAGTGCTTATTTGATGAATTAAATGATTCTGATTTTAGAAAATGAAAGTTGAAATTCTATTTCAGGTAGGATTTTTATAAATCTCACCTGACCCAAAAAGAATTCCAACCTTCAGTTTTTATTATTTGCGGACCCAAACACCAAATACCTATTGCTTAAGCAAAACCCTATCAATTAAATGAATCACACCATTAGATCCCATTAGGTTAGTTCCAATAATATTTGAAGTAGAAGCATTTCCAGAACCTTTTACAGTTGCACCATTTACCAATGATATTGTAACTGTTCCGCCTGCAAGTGTTGTTGGCTGTGCCCCTTCAGTTAAGTCTGAAGAAAATACCCTTCCAGCCAAAACATGGTAAGTCAATATAGCAGCGAGTACATTGGGATCGGCTGCATTGATATCATTTACTGTAGCAAATCCTGCATCTCGAAATGCCTGGTTGGTTGGTGCAAAAACAGTAAAGATACCTCCATTGGATAATAATGCTGCAACGTTTACGCTTCCTTGACTTGCCCTAACAACTGCAGCGGCCAGATAACTTAGGGTTGTATCAGCAAGGACGGCCTCAACAAGATTTCCGACTGGAGATATTAGCACTTTTGAAATTGTATGAAGCACACCATTACTGGCCACGATATTAGCAGTCTGCACTTTAATACCATTAATATATACTCCAGATGAATTTTTAGTAACAAAAACAGAGTCGCCTGATGCTGTTGTAACTTTTGCATTAGG
>JBDLUZ010000044.1:0-14155 GCA_039805045.1 Bacteroidota bacterium
GTAAATTCAATATTTTTTTCTCCTACCTTCACATCTCTGACCATGTTGAGCGTCACAAGATCTTTTTTGAGATCGGGCTCCTGAACTGTACTTAACGCCTTCAAAACCGCTGCTGTATCCATAAATATAAATTGTTAAAATATTCAGACTGCAAAATTAACCATTCCTTCTCTACTTTGTTTATCAGAAAGAAGACCTTATTTTGTGTACCGATGATGACGATGAAAAAATTGCTACGCCACTCTTTATTGCTTGTCTTTTTTATGCCATTCGCGGTAAAGGCACAGTTTGAGAATTTCAAAGACTCTGTAGTGCAACTCTATGGCGTTGTAATGACTGCGGATAGTCTGAGGGGACTCCCTGCAGTAAGTATCCTAGTGAAAGGAAGCGGAAGAGGAACACTCACAAACGGGCAGGGTGTATTCTCAATTGTAGTGATGAAAGGAGATGCAATAGAATTCAGTTGCATTGGTTTTAAAAACAAGATCACCAAAATACCCTCCACACTGGAGGGAAATCAGTTCAGCATCATTCAACTGATGATCAACGATACAACTTATCTGCCAGCTGCTATCATCAAACCAAGACCTTCTAGGGAACAATTTGAGCGCGATTTCGTTTCAACAGATGTGCCGGACGACAACATTGAACTGGCCCGGAAAAATACAGACATGGCCACCCGAAGGATTCTGATGCGCTCCTTACCCAATGATGGCCGAGAGTCAGTTAACATGAACCTCGCCAAAAGTGCACAGCGTTACTACTATACTGGGCAAGCTCCACCCATGAATATTTTCAACCCATTTGCATGGGGTGAATTTATCCGCTCCTGGAAACGCGGTGATTACAAGAAAAAATAACCCGATGCAATCAAATTCCAGGATAAAAGTTGCTGTTTTCTGCGGTTCAAAACATGGCAATAATCCCATTTTTTCAGCTGATGCCGCAAAATTGGGTGAACTGCTGGGAAAAAGTGGATTTGATATCGTTTACGGCGGATCCCACAAAGGTATCATGGGAGATATTGCCAACAATGCCCTTGCAAACGGCTCAGCGGTTACCGGTATACTGCCGCGTGTATTGCTCGAATGGGAACACCAGCATAACGGCCTCACTGAACTTATCATTACTGAAGACATGCATGAACGCAAACGCACCATGTATGAATTAGGGATGGCAGGCATTGTGCTTCCGGGTGGATTTGGCACCCTAGACGAAATGTTTGAAATGCTTACCTGGAACCAGTTAAGTATTCACGACAAAAAAATTCATATCCTGAACTCAGGTGGATTTTACAACCACCTGATAGCGCATCTTGAATATCTTCAGGATACCGGTTTCCTCTATGATCCCATCTGGAAACGTATAACGAAACATGATAACCCTGATTCATTGGTAAATGCCCTGATCAAAGATTTTTACTGATTCAATTAAAATCAGTAAAACTGCTTTGGTGGCTTAATTTTTAAAGTTGGGACAAAGACTTTGCTTTCCTGAACCGTAATTTGTTGAGTAAACGCCGTCAAACTGCAAATACATTTCGGATGAGGCAAGACCGGGATTCGTGTATTTCAAAGATGACCTCGAAACATCGTAGCTGAATGTAAATTTGAAATTCCTCCACTGGTACCCTACCATGGGTATAACAGATTCTCCGGATCTGAGGTAAACTCCACCCAACAACTGTTGATCCCCGTCATCAGCAAGGTTATAATTTGCATGCATGCCAATTACAAACTCTGAAGCTTTGGCCTGTGAGGTATAGTACATGGATGGAGAAAGAATAACCCAGTCATTCATCTTGATCATAGCATCCGCAAAGAAAATAGAGCGCTGGGATATCCTGTTGTCATAGCCGCTTGCATCGGCAAAAAATGACTCACGGGGTTTGTTTACGTGGTGTACGCTGAAGCCAGTATGAAAGTAAATATCGTCTGTAGGAAAATAAGAATAATTCAATCCTACCTGCATATCAAAATATCCGATGGTATTGTTCTGGATATTGTTTAGGTCAAGGCTGTTGATTTTCTGGTCAAAAAATTTCCCATTCCACTGGTCACCGAAAGTCATTTTAGTGAGGTCTATGCTTTTCCCTGCATAACCCAGGTTAAACCCTGCAGAAAGCAGTCCTGCCACACCAATCATCTGGTGATAGGCCGTAGAAAGGTACACTTTGGTAGACCGGAGGCTTCCTGTACCGGCAACATCCTGCAAAATCATGCCACCGAGTCCCATCCATCCACTTGGGAATTTATTGCGGAGGAACTGAAAATCTCCTGATATACTGAGCGTTTTATAAGGAACAAAAGCGTTTGACCACTGATCCCGGTAATGTGCACCAAGTCTGTAGTCGGCAGTTGGAATAAAGCCTGTATTGGCAGGATTGGTTGTTAGTGGAGAATTGAAAAACTGTGAAAAATGCAAATCCTGGGCATACCCTGTTCCTGTTATGAACAGGAAGAGTAACCCCTGGCAGGTTGATTTCCAGTATTTGCAAATATTCATCATACACTTAACGTATTATTTTTCATTTTCTTACAGGTATCGTGCGACCATTATCTTATTAACGTTATTTCACCTTTTCTGTTTAAAGTTGTTCCATCAGTAAAAATAATATTCAGGGTATAACCGTAAACATCCATAGGCTGGAGTTCACCCCTGATTTTTCCGTCCCATCCGTATTCAGGATTCTGGGAAACAAAAACTTCTTGACCCCAGCGGTTATAAACCCTGAACATCATCTGATCAATACCAAAACCCCTCACTTTAACCACATCATTAACTAAACATTTAGTGCAACGAGCGTTGCATTGTAGGAATCTGTTTTTTGATATTGATGGACAGTATCCCTGGCAAATGAAACTGTTCCATCTCCAAAAAACCATTGAAAACGATTCGCACCTGTGGAGGTATTGGTAAACTGTGTAGGGGTATTTTCAATGGGCTGAATCGGACTGAATGTAAAAGCAGCCTGCGGTTTCTCCCTCATTCTTACGATAATGGTAGTATCATCAACTGGATTACAGGTGCTGTTGTCAAAGGCAGTAAGTTTAACAGGATAATCACCCGGACCAGGGAAGCTTATCCTACCTGGATTGAATCCTGTTGCAGTGGCAAAGCCAAAGTCCCAGCTGAAGGTCTTACCTCCCAATGAGAGGTTACTGAAACTTACCCGGTCAGGAAAGCAGATGATGGAATCCACTTTAAATGAAGCCCTTAAAAGGGGTGTCACAGATACACGCAGGTCAACATAATCATCAGTATTGCAAAATGAATTATCCCGCAAATAAAGTCGAACAGAGTAAGTTCCTACAGCAGGGAATGTATGTCTGACACTGTTATTACCCGCAATAACCCTTGGAGACTTATCCCCAAAATCCCATTCAAATGAATTGGGGCCAAATGTCTTTCCGGGCGGTGCCACTGAAAGATTTTGCAGTTCGTATTCAAGGCTGTTACACAATCCTACTTTGGTTACATCTGATTGGAGATCAACCTTGTCTGTCCGCACAACAATTTCCTGATAAGAAGTATCCAGCGGAATACAACGGTCCTGGTTTTCCACAATAAGCATGACGCGGTATGTTCCTGCTGCTTTGAATTCATGCCTGTTATCAGGTCCATCAGTTGTATCTCTTGGTGAACCGTCATTAAAATCCCAGATATACCGCTCACCCAGTTCCAGGGTATCCTGAAAATCAACCATGAGTGGAACACAACCCAAGGTATCATATGGAACTCCATTTATTGATGTCAGCACACCGGCTTTGACACCATCCAGCTCAAAATCAATCTTGAAAGCAAAAAGGTTGCATTCGCCAGCTCCGCCGCCACCTAATGCTCCATTGACAGGAGCTACACTTGCTCCCGGTGCAATTTTCAAAGGAGCCCGAATTGGATCACTCGGACAAATGCTTGACCCGCCGCAGTTGGCACAGATTGCCTGATAAATTGCGCCTTTTTTATCGAATCTGGAAGTACCGCCATCCACATGATCACCTTCACCACCTCGCTGTCCGAAATAGGCCCCATACAATTGAGAACGGGCATCCCTTTCCAGCACAAAGAAATAAAAGTCCTTGTTATCAGTGTAATTCTGGAGTGGAACTCCAGCTAGTGGCATACCCGCCGGACCGATAGTTTTTACATCAAATGGGTTTTGTGAACAGAGGTTCAGCTTGCCACCCCATCCGGAAACATATACATTCTCACACCTGTCTACCAGAAATGCAACTGGTGAAATATTGGGCACCAGGGATGCTGACCCATAGACTGTGGAATAGACATAATCAGAAAGATCCGGCTGAAGTTTGGAGATAAATTGTTTCGAGCCGGGGTTATTGAAAACCGCATTTTTTACAGGCCAGCTGCCAAGCGAAATTCCCATAACATAAGGGAACCCTTTTCCGTCAAACTGAATGCCATAAACGATATCCGTGTTTGCTGTGCCCAGGAATGTAGACCGGACTAGACCACCTGCAGGATTGAATGCAGCAACAAAACCATCGATACCGCCCTGCAATGATTGTCCGATTGTTCCTGTTTTTGATCCAGGGAAATCATTGCTCGTAGTTGCACCTGCAACATAAACATGGTTATCATTGGGATTCAGTGCAAGCACAAAGGCTGCATCATCATTTTTTCCCCCGAGATAGGTACTGTAAAACACATTACTCAAATCCGGATTAAGCTTAACCAATACACCGTCTTGTAATCCACCTATATTAGTCTGAGCAGCATTGCGGGTAGGAAAGTCTTCAGAATTGGTACTGCAGGCAATGTATACATTATTTGCGCCATCAAGGATCACCTCACTTCGGGCATTGTCGCCATAATTATATAACAAAGGCTTGGGAGATGGACTGATATTGGCATCCATATTGGCTCCATCTGAACCCCCGCCGCCAATTAAAATGCCTCCGATCATGGAAGTGCCGTCAGCAGAAAGTTTCAATACAAAAATATCTGTACTACCCCCACCCCCGAACTTGTTTTTATGCGGGAAATTGGCAGAAGTGGTTCTGCCAAGAATAACTGGATTACCTCCCGGATCCACATAAATACTATGTGGAAATTCATCGCTGTTACCTCCCACGTATGTTGAGAAAATTCTTGCCCTGCCGTCAGAACTGAACCTGGTGAGTCCGATATCTACACCACTGATACCACGCTGACCGGTGCCACCTCCAAAGCTTGTCTGAAAGGCACCAAGTGAAGTTGGATAACCCTGTCCGAATACAATACCACCAGCATAGAGACTACCATCCGGACCAGGCGCTGCAGTAAAACCCCAGTTGCTGCTCTTACTGCCTGTGAAAGTAGAAATCCGTAAAATGGGATCGATAATCAGTGGCAGCGTTTTGTTGTATGTTCCCACCCTGAACCTTACCTGGCCATTTTCAAGTATATAAGTACAATTAACCTGACTTTTGATTCCACCAACAACCTGGTAGGCAAACGGAGGCAATTCCCGCGACTCCCCTACAGAAGTCTGTATAACCAGGTTACCATTCTTCAGTTGTAATTTCTCCACCCCTTCATACATCATTCTTATCCGGGCAGGATCAGCTCCTGGCTTTACTATGAGATCATATTTCAACTGATCCCCATCGCCATAATATTTGATATCAATACCGGGATAAAGTTCAGATCCGGTTACACCCGCAAAAGACCTTACCCCTTTTTGCCAATTGGCGGGATTGTTTCCCAGAAAATAATTGGCTGATTCTCCTGTTGGCTTTTCAGGTTTGAATGCAGCGACTCCCGAACTGCCAGCGAAGCGGACAGCAAAGGCATGCGCCCTTATGGGGATTGATGCATTATCCGGAGCTGGTCCGCCTGCCTCCATGCCACCCCTGATTTTCACAGGAGCCTTTATATCTGATCCAAGTCCACCATGAATCCTGCTGTTTACCACCGCTACATCATCGGGGTGTTGCTTCAGGATGGTATATCCGGCAGATTGTATAAAAATCTGGGCATCGCCGATGATGCTTTTAAACTTAAAATCTCCCTCCCACTGACCCTTGTTTTCTTCAAAATCCACTGCATAATAAGATTGTCCGGCTGCATTAACAGTCAGGAAAACAAGCACAAGAGAAATGATATATACAGGTAGTTTTTGCATCATAAATTAGACATAACATAAAAGTAGATGTTTAATGGTTTAGGACTTGTTAATTGTTAAAACAGTTTAACCCAATTGAACAGAAAATCAATTTAATATCAACAATATCGTTAATAAAAAAGGTTTAAGTAATTTTATACCTGGAATGTGCGTTTATGGAAAAGGTGGAGGTAAAAAAAATTATAGCACTGGGCATTTTATTGCTCGTCATTGCTCAAACGCTTCAGTCGCAGCACTTTGAAGTGGGCGGATCAATTGGAACCTTACAGTACGAAGGTGATATCGGAGGCAGAACAAGTGGTTTAAATGGTTTACTGCAGAATAAAACTTCTCGTGCCTCACTTTTCGGAAGTTTGGAATTCGGCTACTCCCCAGTTCGGTTTATCCAAATAAGGCTATCTGTTTTGACTGGATCAGTACAAGCTGCAGACAGCCTGCTGAATCAGGCAACCCAGAAAGAAACAATCAAAAAAACACGAAATTTACATTTCAGGTCACCCATCAAGGAAGCTTCATTATTGTTTGCCGTTCACCCATTTGATTTTACGTATTCCGAATTGATATGGATCAGGAAGTTTTCACCTTATTTGCTGTTTGGAGCCGGTTTTTTTGAATTCAATCCGATGGGATGGTATCAAAATCCAACAGGGCCAGACGGATGGGTTGCACTAAAGCCTTTAAAAACCGAAGGTCAGGGTATGGCAGCTTATCCAGACAGTCACGAATATGCGCTTCGTGCATTGAATTTTCAAGCAGGAGCAGGCATCCGTTACCAGATCTCTTCCAAAATAACTGTTGCAGTTGAAATCCTGAACAGAAGGACTAATACAGATTATCTTGATGACGTAAGCACAAGGTATATTGACAATAATGCCTTTGATGCCTATTTTGGTACCGCAACAAAACTGGCCGAAACCGCCAAGCAATTGGCCAATAATCCGGCTTTTAAAAACGCCGGGAACTACATCAATGGTTTTTTACCTGGAAGTTTGAGAGGCTCCCCAGCTAGTAAAGACTACTACTATGGTACATCCTTAAGAATAGGATACCGGTTGGGTTCGGGACTAGACGAATCCATGCAACGATCCCGGCAGGGTATATTGGATTGTTTCAGGTTTTGACTTATGAAATTTTACTCCACTCCCCTTTAGCCTTTCCAATCTGAAGAAAATATTTAAGTGGCAGGTGAACGGGCATTTCAAGCCGATGATCTGTTTCCAAAATTTGTTCTGCATAATCCCTTGCCAATTCCAACAGGCCTCTGTCTTCTGTGATACTCGCAAGCCTGAAATTGAGTGCCCCACTTTGGCGGGTTCCCTGGATATCACCGGGGCCGCGCAACTCGAGGTCTTTTTCTGCAATTTTAAACCCATCCGTAGTGGAACACATAACGGAGAGCCGATCTTTGGCATCTTTACCCACCTGGCTGCCGGATAGTAGGATACAATAACTTTTTTCACTTCCCCTTCCAACCCTACCCCTAAGCTGATGAAGCTGACTCAATCCGAATTTCTCTGCACTTTCAATCACCATGACACTGGCATTGGGAACATTAACACCCACTTCAATAACCGTAGTGCTAACCATAATCTGTGTATCCAGGTTAACAAACCTTTGCATGTTAACTTCTTTCTGTTCTGCATTCATGCGACCATGTACCATACTGATCCAGTATTGTGGCTCAGGGAACCAGGCCTTTACATTTTCATAACCCTGCATCAGGTCTTCATACTGAAGCTTTTCACTTTCCTCAATCAGGGGAAAGATAAAATACACCTGTCTACCTAGGGTAATTTCAGAACGGATAAAATCCATCACCTGAGGCCTCGCATCATCTAGACGGTGTACCGTCAATACCGGCGTTCTCCCCGGAGGTAGTTCATCAATAACGCTGTAATCAAGGTCGCCATAGGCAGTCATAGCCAGTGTTCTGGGGATGGGCGTTGCAGTCATAACCAGCATATGAGGCGGTACTGTACTTTTTTCCCACAACCTCGCACGCTGAGCCACACCGAACTTATGCTGTTCATCTATGACAGCCAATCCGAGCTGCTGAAACCGCACAACATCCTCAATGAGTGCATGTGTGCCAACTATGATGGCAATTGATCCGTCTGCCAGCGACGCAAGTACTTTTTTTCTTTCGGCAGCTTTAGTAGACCCAGTCAGTAATCCTACTCCTATGCCCATTGGCTCCAGCAATTTCGAAAACTGGTTATAATGCTGCTTAGCCAGAATTTCAGTGGGCGCCATGATACAAGACTGGGCACCATTATCAATGGCTATGAGCATGGCCATGAGCGCCACAATTGTTTTACCACTACCCACATCGCCCTGAAGCAGCCTGTTCATCTGCCTTCCAGATCCCATATCCTGTCTTATTTCTTTCAGCACCCTTTTTTGAGCACCAGTCAGGTCAAACGGAAGGTGTTCATGAAAGAAAGTATTAAAAGCTTCGCCAACCCGTGCAAAAGTTATTCCTTTCGAATACCTGTGCCGGGCAGACCGCAACATGCCCAACCTAACTTGTGCAATAAAAAGCTCCTCAAATTTCAATCTGGTCACGGCCTTCAGGTAATTATCCTGCTGCACCGGGAAATGAATGTACTGGTAGGCCTGCCAGCGTGACATCAGCCGTTCTGCTGCAATGATTGGCTCAGGAAGGATTTCAGGCAGGTCTTTCTGCTCAAGTACCAGAAAAAGCTGCTGGGTAAGCTTTGCCAGAGCTCTTCCGTTCAAGCCACGTGCCTTGAGTTTTTCGGTAACCGGATATACAGGTTCCAAGAAGCTTTTGACAGGTGCTGCGCCATCAATTACCTGCTCCATTTCGGGATGAGAAAGCTGTGGCCTGCCCAGGAAAAATCCGAGTTTACCAAATGCAAGGTAGGATTGTCCAACTACCAGTGACTTCTGCACCCAAGTAATCCCCTGGAACCAGGTCATTTCAATAATTCCCGAAGGGTCTCTAAGCTGCGCCACCAGGCGCTTTGCACGACGTTCACCAATCAACTCCACTGACAATAGAATCCCTTTAACCTGAACCATATCCATGGCAGGAGAAACCTGCCCTATCTGTTGCACTTTTGTGCGGTCGAGATGCCTGAGTGGAAAATGATTGAGCAGGTCTTCAAAGGTGAATATCTCCAGTTCCTTTTTGAGCATATCAGCCCGGAGGGGACCAACCCCTTTGAGGTATTCTATTGGATTGGATAATATGGTATTTTGGTATGCGATTGTGTGTCAAAATTAAATCATTTCAAGTGGACAGAAAGCAGCTTAAATTTGCAGCAAATCATCCAAAGCAGTTGTATGAATGGCATTTGCTGGTCGCTCAAAACATTTTCTGAATTAACCCCTTTTGAACTCTACGATATCCTCCGGCTGCGGAGTGAAGTGTTTGTTGTTGAACAGCAATGTATTTTCCTGGATATGGACGACAGGGACCAGCAAGCGCATCACCTGCAGGGCAGGCTTCAGGATGAACTTATCGCATCGGTGCGGATACTACCACCCGGACTGGCATACGAAGAACCTTCCATAGGTCGTGTGGTAGGCTCCCCCAGACACCGCGGGATAGGGGCAGGGAAACAGTTGATGCAAGAGGCCATAGCTGCAACCATTGCATTATACGGACCACAACCCATTAAAATAGGGGCACAGCAATACCTGAAAAAATTCTACGAAGACCTCGGCTTTGAACAATGCAGTGATACCTACCTAGAGGACGATATTCCACATATCAAAATGATTCGGACTACGTAGAAATACGCACTACAAATCCATACTTTAACGGTTTATTATAATTTTTTGCGCTTTAACATACTATTTGCATTAACAGTTCGTTAAGAAAGCGTCGCAAGACACCCCTATCCTAAACCGTATCCAAATGAAAACCAATCTGTACAACCCGTGCAGGTACTTCATTGTCATGCTCATGCTGTTTTACACCGGCATAACTGACATTAAGGCCCAGTCACAATTTGAATTTGCCTTCTCCTATGGCCCTTCCAATTTTTTAGGAGACCTCGGCGGTAACAGCGGCAAAGGTGCCGGATTTCTCAAAGACAATATGGTTTCGTTAACAAGATTCATGGGTGGAGCCAACCTGCTCTACAGGCCCAATGAATTCATCAACTTCAGGCTATCCCTTAACATTGGAAAGCTGGAGGGGGCAGACAGTCTCATTGCCGGTAAAGGTGGATGGGAGGAAGCCAGGAAAGCAAGGAATCAGCATTTTCGGTCTAATGTTGAAGAAGCCTTTGTGGCAGCTGAAATCTACCCTACTGCGCTATTTGAATATGAACCTGAAGATGTGATGCACCGGCTTCGACCATATGGTATCATAGGCATTGGTATCTTCCATTTCAATCCCAAAGCGCAATATGAACTCGCTGATGGCAGCAAAGTATGGGTCAACCTGAAACCTTTAAAAACAGAGGGGCAGGGCATGGCGAAGTATCCAGACCGCAAAGAATACGCATTAACGCAGATCAATATTCCATTTGGATTTGGTGTCAAATATTTTGTGAATGAAAATGTTGCGGTATCCATGGAAATACTGAACCGCAAAACCTTCACAGATTACATAGATGATGTAAGCACCAATTACATCAGCAATGAGGATTTCTACGAACATTTTGGTCAGACCAGCAAAGAGGCTGAGGTAGCCATACAGATGGCCAACAAAACAGCCTTTGCCAATGGCGGCAACTACAGATCCGGTTATGGCATCGGATCTAAAAGAGGAACACCTTCAAATAATGACGCATACTATTCATCATCCATAAAACTGAGCATCAGGTTAGGTTCTGATAGCGAATATGGACGATCAGGCAAGTGGGGAGATGTAAAATGCCCCGTAGTAAGATTTTAATAGGCTCTGTACCCAACGAAAGCAGGAGTTCTGATTGTTAGACTCCCTGCGAAAAAGAAGTCCCGGCGCTTTGCGCCGGGGCTCTTTTTTTTATTGCATTTCGAGCTTCAGAAACCTGCCGGTATGGCTATGCTTATGCTTGATTAGCCCACTGGGAGGACCTTGGTATAAAACAGTTCCACCGGCATCACCACCCTCCGGACCGAGATCGATGATGTGGTCTGCCACTTTAATCATATCCAGGTTATGTTCAATAACCAAAACGGTATTACCCCTGTTTACAAGTTTATTGAGCACTGTAAGCAGCAAATTGATATCCTGGAAATGGAGACCGGTGGTTGGTTCATCCAAAATATAAAATGTTTTACCTGTATCGCGTTTGGAAAGTTCTGTAGCAAGCTTGACACGCTGCGCTTCACCCCCACTGAGTGTTACTGCTGATTGTCCGAGTGTAATATAACCCAGCCCCACTTCCTGCAAGACTTTTACTTTTCTGTACAGGTAAGGAATATGCTGAAAGAACTCCACTGATTCATCCACCGTCATATCCAAGACATCGCTGATAGATTTTCCTTTATACCTGATCTCCAGTGTTTCCCGGTTGTAGCGCCTACCGTTGCATTTTTCACAATGCACATAAACATCAGGCAGGAAATTCATTTCTATCACCCGCAGTCCGCCCCCTTCACACATATCGCACCTGCCGGCTTTTACGTTGAAGGAAAAACGGCCTGCATTGTAGCCCCGGATTTTTGCCTCCGGCACTGCTGCGAACAACTGACGGATATCAGTAAAAAAATTACAGTAGGTGGCCGGATTGCTGCGCGGTGTACGGCCGATAGGCGACTGATCGATTTCAATGACCTTATCAATATGTTCCAGTCCGCTCATACTTTTATAGGGCATGGGATCCTGTTTGGAGCCAAAGCAATGCTGACTGAGTAAGGGGTAAAGTGTTTCCGCGATAAGGGTTGATTTTCCGCTGCCACTGACACCGGTTACCAATACCAGTGTGCCGAGAGGAATAGATATATCAGCATCCTTGAGGTTATTGCCCGAAGCTCCTTTCAGCTCCAGGAAGTTGCCATTTCCCTGCCTGATTTCTGCGGGGAGCTCAATGCGCTTCCTGTTGTTGAGGTACAAGGCTGTTTCTGAAGGCGACTGGCAAACTTCAAGAGGTGTACCCTGTGCAACGATTCTTCCGCCATGAATACCCGCTTTGGGTCCAACATCAATCAGGTGATCTGCAGCAAGCATGATGTCTTTGTCATGTTCCACCACCAGCACACTGTTGCCAATGTCGCGCAAGCGCTGCAAGGCGCCAATCAGCTGCTGGTTATCCCGCTGGTGTAAACCGATTGAAGGCTCATCCAGGATGTACGTGATTCCTTGCAGCTGAGAACCAATTTGTGTAGCCAGCCTTATCCGTTGAGACTCTCCCCCACTGAGGGTTCTGGTTGGCCTGCCGAGTGAGAGATAACCCAATCCAACATCCAGTAAAAATCCGAGTCTTGTCCTGATTTCTTTCAGGATATCCTTTGCGATCAGGTTTTGTTTTTTATCGAGCCGCTTTTCAATATCACAGAACCAGTCTTGCAGCTGATTAAGATTCATAGCAGATAGTTCAGCTATATTGTGTTTATCTATCTTAAACCAGAGACTCTCCTGCTTAAGCCTGGCACCCAAACAGCGTTTGCAGGGGTTGAGCATCATGTATTTCTCAGCCCATTCTCTCACGGAATCGCTGGAGCTGTCTGTAAACCACCGGGTAACCATGGCAGCAATGCCTGCAAAGGCTTCAGTGTTTTCATCCAGGTCTTCCTCTTCCTGTTTCCCCTCTTCATTGCCAAACAGCACCAGATTAAGGATGCGTTCAGGCAGCTGATTTACAGGTGTTTTGAGACTGAATTTGTGCTTTTTGGCCAAAAGTTCAATCACCTTAAAATAATGAGAATCCCTTGCTTCTCCAAGCGGCAGGATGGCACCCTCTGCAATTGAAAGTGTGCGGTCTGGCATAATTGCATCCACGTCAATGGCATGTTGCTGACCGATGCCTTTACAGGCAGGGCAGGCCCCATAAGGCGAATTGAAAGAAAAAGTGTTTGGAGACGGCTCCTCATAAGACATCCCCGTTTCAGCACACATCAGCTTTTTGCTGTATTGCACCAATTTTTCAGGGTCATGTACCAAGATGAAAATCAGTCCCTTTCCGATTTGCATGGCCTGCTGGATACTTTGTGCGATCCTTACTTTCAACTCTTCAGAAACCACCAGCCTGTCTACCACTACTTCAATATCATGAACCTTATAGCGGTCTACTTGCATTTTGGGAACCAGGTCTTTGAGTTCACCATCCACCCTTACTTTCACAAAACCCTTCTTACGCGTTTCTTCAAAAAGCTCCCGGTAATGCCCTTTTCTACCCCTTACAAGCGGAGCAAGCACTGTTATTTTTCTGTCGGCTAGTTTACCGAATAGGTCTGCCACAATTTCTTCATCACTGAACTTGACCATCTTTTTCCCAGTATGCAAGGAATAGGCATCCCCTGCACGGGCGTAGAGGAGACGTAAAAAATCATATACTTCGGTAACTGTGCCTACGGTTGAACGTGGATTTCTATTTGTCGTTTTCTGTTCAATGGAGATAACCGGAGAGAGTCCGCTTATCTTGTCCACATCCGGCCTTTCCAGTTCACCCATAAACTGACGGGCGTAGGTTCCAAATGTCTCCATGTAGCGGCGGTGCCCTTCTGCATAGATGGTATCGAAAGCCAGGGAAGACTTGCCACTGCCGCTGATACCCGTGATGACCACCAGCTTATGTTTGGGAATACTGATATCTATATTCTTGAGGTTGTGGGCCCTTGCACCAATCACTTCTATCTGATCTTCAATTTTTTTCATCATATTTTAAGCCCCGGATAGTTAACCAGTTTAAATTTCCCGCTTTAATGTAAAATTAAACAGCATTTGCTTCAAATGGTTGTTGCATGCATAATTAGCTGAAAATGATTAAAAACAGGATTCCCTTTTAAAAAAACACGAAAAAGTGATATCTTTGCAGGAGTTCTTTAATTTTCTTATCCAGAAAGGCAGAGGGATTGGCCCGATGAAGCCTTGACAACCTGTTACTCCAAGTAAAAAGGTGTCAACTC
>JBDLUZ010000045.1:0-11489 GCA_039805045.1 Bacteroidota bacterium
GAATTGGGTGATGGTGTTTTTGAAGTGAAATCTACCAATGGTGATACGCATCTTGGTGGTGATGATTTTGATAAAGTAATCATGGACTGGCTGGCGGAAGAATTCATAAGAGAAGAAAATGTTGATTTGCGCAAAGATCCAATGGCGCTGCAACGTCTTAAAGAAGCTTCAGAAAAAGCCAAAATCGAACTTTCTTCTTCTTCTGAAACTGAAATTAATCTTCCATACGTAACTGCAATAGACGGAGTTCCCAAACACCTTGTCAAAAAACTAACCCGTGCAAAATTTGAGCAGGTTGCAGACAATCTTTTCGAGCGTTGTCTTAAGCCTTGCGAGCAAGCATTAAAAGATGCTGGAATGAGGGCTTCTGATGTAGATGAAGTAATCTTGGTAGGTGGTTCTACACGTATTCCCAAAGTGCAGGAAATAGTTGAGAAATTCTTTGGTAAGAAACCCAATAAAAGTGTGAATCCTGACGAGGCGGTAGCTATTGGCGCAGGTGTTCAGGGTGCTGTTCTTACAGGTGAAGTAAAAGACGTACTCTTGTTGGATGTAACGCCACTTAGTCTTGGTATTGAAACACTTGGAGGAGTTATGACTGTTTTGATTCCATCAAATACTACCATTCCAACCAAGAAATCCGAAACCTTTTCTACAGCAGCAGATAACCAACCCGGTGTACAGATTCAGGTACTGCAAGGTGAGCGCCCTATGGCCAATCAGAATAAAACCCTAGGCATATTCAATCTGGATAATATTCCCCCTGCCCCAAGAGGAGTTCCTCAGATTGAAGTTACTTTTGACATCGATGCCAATGGTATGCTTAATGTGAGTGCCAAGGATAAGGGTACTGGAAAAGAACAAAAGATCAGGATTGAAGCTGGTAGCGGACTCACCAAGGAAGATATTGAAAAGATGAAGGCTGAGGCTAAGGCAAATGAAGCCACGGATAAAGAAGCACGCGATAGAGTTGAGAAACTCAATGCTGCAGATGGTTTGGTTTTCCAAACAGAAAAGCAGCTCAAAGAGTTTGGAGATAAAATTCCAGCTGAGAAAAAAGCAACTATTGAACAAGCTCTTGAAAAGCTTAAAGAAGTGCATAAGCTTCAGGATATCAATGCGATAGAAGAGGCAACTAAAGTATTGAATGATGCATGGATGGCAGCAAGCCAGGATATGTACAATGCTACTCAGGGAGCTGGTCAGCCAGGTGGACCAACACCAGATGCATCAGCAAGCACTGCACAGCCCGGAGCTGAAAATGTAACGGATGCTGAGTTTGAAGAAGTGAAATAATACCCTGAAACTGAAATAAGTATCATAACAAGAAGGAGGTCAATTGACCTCCTTCTTAATTTACTTCCATCCAGGTATGATCTGCCAGGAGTCGGACAGTGGCGATAGTTTTTTTAAATGGTCCGGATTTCCCCCATTCAGTAGGACTGACAAGTGAAAGCACATGGGTGCCATCCTTTTTTTCATAAAGAAAGTACGTTTGACCGATAACAGGCGTGAAATTTAGCTTTGCACTGTAAATCAACACAGAAAGTTCTTTCCTGCGTTGGATTTCCTGGGCCTGTAATGCCAGTAATTCAATCTGCTGACGGATTTGATTCAACTGCATGTTGGTTTGTTCCTCCATCGCAGTAAGTGATTTATGCCTGATAACGCCTTCTTCTGTAGGCCTGATTACAGCACCCGAAACAGATGATGAATAGGGGAGTACACTCATCTGCTTATGGTAATAACTGATATTTTGGTGACTTACACCCTGCTTATCAACCCTGTCTTCAGTTAATTTCAAGTATCCGTTTGGCTGTATTTCATGCAAAAGGGATAACTCATCTCCTGATGCAAGTGTAAGTGATACACACATACTGATACTGTCTTTAAATGTTACTTTTCCACTTGATGCAATTGTGGAATCTGGAAAAACCTGAGTGTCTCCATCTGCTATTATTTCGTAATTGGATGAAAAAGCCTGGTTTTCCAGTGTTACCCAGTTCATTTCTACAATAAGAATGTTTTTATCAGCTTTAGATAATTTATAAATCCCCGATTTGGGTCTGTGTCCGTTTGAGTAAATGCCTTTTTCGGGGAAAAGTTGCCAGGAAAAAAGAAAATTGTAAGCTTCAGTCATAACTGTATAACAAATTTTCAACTGCTTGGTTCTTAACTAATTTGATTGAAATTTGGGTCGTTTTGTATAAATTTGCAACATGACAATAGAACAACTAAAACTTATGAGAGACCGCCTTTCTGTCTTGAGGAGGTTTCTTTGACGTCGAGAACAGACGATATAAAATAAACGAGGACAAGCAAAAGTCATTATCTCCAGGGTTCTGGGATGATAATAAGCGTGCGACAGAAATTCTCAAAACCATCAAGTTAAATGAGTTCTGGTTAAATATTTTTACCGGAACTGAAGCTGCTGTTGAAGATTTCGCAGTATTATTTGATTTCTGGAAAGATGGTGAATGCACTGAAGTAGAAGTTAAGGAAGCATACGACAAATCCATTTTATCACTTGATGAGGCTGAATTTAAAAGTACCCTCAATAAGCCGGAAGATGAATTACCTGCAGTACTTCAGGTAAACAGCGGTGCAGGTGGTACAGAAAGTCAGGATTGGGCCGAAATGCTTGTGAGGATGTACAGGATGTACGGCGACAAACAAGGTTGGACAGTTACAGAATTAGACTGGCAGGATGGTGATGGAGCCGGTATTAAATCAGCTGTTCTTCAGTTTGATGGACCATTTGCCTACGGTTTTTTAAAGGCTGAAAATGGGGTTCACAGGTTGGTTAGGATTTCACCATTTGACAGTAATGCAAGAAGACATACTTCTTTTGCTTCTGTTTATGTATATCCCCTTGTAGATGATTCCATAGAAATTGAAGTTAGTCCGGCTGATTTAGATTGGGAGTTTTACCGTTCTGGTGGTAAGGGCGGGCAAAACGTAAATAAGGTTGAAACAGCAGTCCGGTTAAAGCATATTCCAAGTGGCATAATCGTAGAGTGCCAGCAGGCAAGAACCCAGGGTGAAAACCGGGAGAAAGCCCTTAAGATGCTGAAAAGTAAACTTTACGAGGAAGAAATTAGGAAGCGAGAGGAGTTGAAAAATGCCAACAATGCCTCAAAGAAAAAAATCGAATGGGGAAGTCAGATACGCAGCTATGTTTTCCATCCTTATAAAATGATTAAAGATCACAGAACAGATTTTGAAGTTGGAAATGTGCAGCCCGTGATGGATGGTGAGCTCGATGGCTTTATCAAGGCTTACCTGATGACGGAACAGGAAAATAAATCAGATTAAAACTATTTATTATGAATATTGGCCACTATAATTTACCCATGCCAGTAAATGAACCTGTGCTGTCTTACGTGCCTGGCTCTTCAGAAAGATTAAGATTGAAAGCAGTATTGGCTGAACTTAAATCAGAAGTGGCAGATATTCCGATGTACATTGGAGATAAAGAAGTTAGGACCGGCAAAACAGCTGAGATTCGTCCTCCTCATGAACATAATCACATCCTTGGGCAATTTCATAAAGGGGATGCAAAACATGTAAAAATGGCCATCGAGGCTGCTTTAGAGGCAAAGAGTAGCTGGGAATCTATGCCTTGGGAAAGCCGTGCAGCTATTTTTCTAAAGGCAGCAGACCTGATTGCAGGTCGTTATCGCCCTTATATGAATGGTACAACAATGCTCGGACAGAGCAAAACTGTATACCAGGCTGAAATTGACAGCGCATGTGAGATTATAGATTTTCTCAGGTTTAATGTTCACTTTCTAAGTGAAATATACAAGCAACAACCGATAAGTGCAGCCGGAACCCACAATCGCTTGGAATACAGACCATTGGAGGGCTTTATCTTAGCTGTTACTCCATTTAATTTTACAGCAATTGGGGGAAATCTGCCTGCATCTGCAGCATTGTGTGGAAATACTGTAGTTTGGAAATGTGCCAATACCCAAGTTTATTCTGCGCAAATGTTTATGAGAATTCTCAAAGAAGCGGGACTTCCTGATGGTGTTATCAACCTCGTTTATGTTGATGGCCCTACACTTGGAGAAGTTTGTTTCAAGCATCCTCTGTTTGCAGGCGTTCATTTCACCGGATCAACCGGCGTTTTTAATCAAATGTGGAAGACAATTGGCGAAAACATAGGAAAATACAGGTCATACCCAAGGATAGTTGGGGAAACCGGCGGCAAAGATTTTGTGATGGTGCATCCTTCAGCCAATCCAGATGTTGTAGCAACCGCCTTGTTGAGGGGAGCTTTTGAGTATCAGGGCCAGAAATGTTCAGCTGCATCAAGGGCATATATTCCCTCCAATCTTGCAGTAGCTGTCAGAAAAAAGCTGACCGCCGGTATAAAAAGTTTCAACATGGGTTCTGTTGAAGACTTCACCAATTTTATTACAGCAGTCATTGACGAAAAATCATTCACAAAGATTAAATCGTACATCGATTCTGCCAAAAAATCTACCAAAGCCAAGGTGATTGCTGGCGGTAATTGTGATAAATCTTCTGGATATTTCATAGAACCAACAGTTATCGAAACAACAGATCCCAAGTATGTGACCATGTGTGAGGAGATTTTTGGACCAGTTCTGACAATCTATGTATATCCTGAAAAAAAGTATTCTGAAACTTTGCAAACGCTTGATGAGACCTCCCCATATGCATTGACGGGAGCTATAATTTCACAAGACAGGGAAGCGGTTGTTGAAGCCACAACTGTTTTGAAAAATGCTGCCGGAAACTTTTATATCAATGATAAACCTACAGGAGCAGTTGTGGGACAACAACCCTTCGGTGGTGCAAGAGCTTCAGGAACAAACGATAAGGCAGGGTTTTCAATAAATTTGTACAGATGGCTAAGCGTTAGAACAATAAAGGAAACATTTGATCCCCCAACTGATTACCGTTATCCATTTATGCAGCCAGATTAATAAATGAATCTTATTTTAACTTGATTTTATGCAAGGGATCAATACAATCATGGACGAACAACAGCTAAAGCTAACACTTAAGCGGTTGTCTCATGAACTAATTGAAAATCACTATCCATTTACAGATACCTGTATCATTGGGATACAACCTCGCGGGGTTCCAGTTAGCGATTATATTACACAATACATGCTTGAAATCCATCCGGAGCTCAATCTCCAATATGGTAAACTTGACATAACTTTTTACAGAGATGATTTCAGGGGGCAGATTCACATCCCCAATGTCACTGATTTGCCGTTTTCGATTGAAAATAAAAAGGTAATTCTGATTGATGACGTGTTGTATACCGGACGAACAATACGCGCTGCAATGGATGCGCTGCTTGACAATGGAAGAGCCCAAAAAGTAGAGTTATGCATTTTGGTAGATAGAAAATTCAGTAGAGAACTTCCTATTCAGCCTGATTATGTTGGAAAATCCATTGACTCAATAGTTACACAAAAGGTGAAGGTTTTTTGGGGGGATGAGAAAAAGGTGGTTTTGTACGATAGTTTTTAAATGGATATGTACATCCTTTGTTCAATTGTAGAATAAAACATTAATTTAGCTTTTGAATGCAGCTTAGAACAAAACATCTGCTTGGCATCAGGGATCTTATACCAGAAGATATACAGTTAATTCTGGATACTGCCAGGCAGTTCAAGGAGGTTTTACAGCGTCCTATTAAGAAGGTTCCCTCACTCAGGGATATTACCGTTGTTAATCTCTTCTATGAAAATTCAACCCGTACAAGAATTTCTTTTGAATTGGCTGAGAAACGATTGAGTGCAGACACTATCAATTTTTCTGCAAGTGGCTCTTCCGTTTCAAAAGGAGAAACACTTCTTGATACGGTAAATAATATCCTTTCAATGAAAGTTGATATGGTGGTTATGCGCCATAGCGCAACAGGAGCACCGCATTTTCTTGCCAAACATATTCCTGCTGCCATCATTAATGCCGGAGATGGGATCAATGAGCATCCTACGCAGGCACTGTTGGACGCGCTTTCAATTATTGAAAAGCTGGGACCATTAAAGGGGAAAAAGATTGCCATTATCGGGGATATCATGCATTCAAGGGTTGCATTAAGCAATATATACCTGCTTTCTAAAATGGGAGCAGAAATAACCCTTGCAGGACCACCAACCCTTATCCCAAGGTATATTCAGGAAGCCTTTGGTGTAAACGTAACCTATAACATAAAAGAAGCACTGGAGTGGTGCGATGCTGCCAACGTATTGCGTATTCAGCTCGAACGTCAAAATCAGGTTTTATTTTCATCTTTGCGTGAATACAATCAGACTTACGGGGTTAAAAAGTCTTTGCTGGAAAGTCTTTCAAAGCAAATTTTGATCATGCATCCTGGTCCGATCAACCGAGGAGTTGAACTGGACAGTGATGTTGCAGATAGTGGCCAATCCATAATCCTTGATCAGGTTGAGAATGGGGTAGCAGTCAGAATGGCAGTTTTATATCTATTATCAGGCAGGCGAGAAGCCAATGCCTAAAACTCCAACATGCAAAAAATTTGTGTATTTCCCGGAACATTTGATCCTTTAACGCTGGGACATGTTGATATAATCAGGCGCGCATTGCCTCTTTTTGATCAGATTATAGTTGCCATTGGCATTAATGCAACTAAAAAACCGATGTTTAGCTCAGAACAACGGCAGATTTGGATTGAAGACATTTTTCATTCAGAGGCTAAAGTTTCTGCAGCAGTATTTGAAGGACTGACTGTTAACTTTTGTAAAAAAATTGGCGCTAACTATATCCTCAGGGGTATCAGGTATGTGAGTGATTTTGAATATGAGAAAACAATTGCAGATGCCAATAGAACATTAGATCCCGAGATAGAAACTTTTTTTCTGACATGTGAACCTAAGTATACCTCTGTAGCATCTACTATTGTAAGGGATATTATCAGAAATGGCGGTGATGCTTCCCTATTTTTACCTGAGATTGTATCGCTTTCAATACAATCCAGATAGCTTTATTTCAGGTAATGTTTCGAAAGTAATTCGCTGATTGATGCGTAAGATTTGTCTAAAATTTCAGTAACCTCTTTTTGATTCATCCACCTGATTTCTGTAATATCTTCTTCTGTTTGCGGAATTGTTTTTTCGTTGTCTGTGTGAATCATCCTGAACCAGTGAGATGGTTTCATGATGTTTTTGTTTCCAATGGTATAGGTGTGATAGGTAATCTGTAACTTTTCAATAATTTCAAGTCTATTTATCCCGGTTTCTTCCTGTACTTCTCTGATAGCACAGGTTTCTGTTGACTCGCCCGGATCAATTTTCCCCTTTGGAAGATCCCAGAAACCGCGTCTGTATATCATAAGAACATCTCCTTGAGTATTTAAAACCATGCCCCCGGCAGCTTCAATAATTTCCATACCCATTGTATAGTTTTTAAAATCAGCTTCTGTGGTTATAGACTTTTGTCCAAATGGTGTATGTATGATGTACATAAATTAATTTTAAGTTGTGACAAGCTTTCAGCAATTTTGTTCCATGACAAACGAAAAAGCTGTTGCTGAAAGACTCTTGCAAGTTAAAGCAGTGAAACTGAATCCCCAAGAACCCTTTACATGGGCTTCTGGCTGGAAAAGTCCAATTTATTGTGATAACAGAAAGTTATTAGGATTCCCATATGCAAGGGATTTTGTAAAAAGTGAGTTGTGTAACGTGATTTTTGAAAAATTTCCAGATGCTGATTTGATTGCAGGTGTAGCAACTGCAGGTATTGCCTGGGGCGCAATGGCGGCGGATCAACTCAAATTACCTTTTATCTATGTGAGACCCAAACCCAAAGAACATGGTTTAGGTAATCAGATTGAAGGAAATTTTGAGCAGGGAATGAAAACAGTAGTTGTTGAAGATTTGATATCAACTGGTAAAAGCAGTTTGCAAGTTGTTGATGTGATCAAGGCTGCAGGAATGGATGTGATTGGCATGGTTTCAATATTTACCTATGGTTTCGAAGCTGCAACTACAGCCTGTGATGCTGCTGGCATTCCTGTTTTATCACTCACCAATTATCCGGTAATGGTTGATTTAGCTGTAGAAAGAGGATTAATTCATCCTGATGATCAGAATACCCTGTTAAATTGGCGGGAAAATCCAGCTGAATGGGGAAGAATTAGTTAATTTGAAAAAAAAATATATGAAGAAGATACTCTCCATCCTCTTTTCTTTTTTTGTTGTTTCAGGTATAGTGGCTCAACAGAAAAAACCTGTAACTGTTAAAATCAGTACCCCTTCAGTACAATGTGAAATGTGTAAAAAGAAAATAGAAGATTACTTGAAATTTGAAGAAGGGATCGTAAAGTCTTTGGTTGATTTTAAACAAAAGAAAACAACAGTTACATACCTTACAGACAGAACCAATCTGGAGAATGTAAAGACTGCCATCGCCAATGCAGGATATGATGCTGATGATGTTAAAGCGGAAAAAGATGCATATGAAAAGTTGCCAAAATGCTGCAAGAAACCAGCGCTTTAGTGCTTGATTTACAATACTTTCCGAGTATTAACTGGTTTAAAGATTCAGTTCAAATATCCCAATTTGTTTTTTATCCAGAAGCTGTTATACGCAAAGCAGGATTCAGTAACAGGATGCTTTTGCCTGCCTCAGGTGGGGTAGTTCTACTATCTGTGCCTCTAGTAGGTGGTCGAAGTGTCAGGATTCCTTATCGGGAAGTGAGAATTGATTATAAAAGTGAATGGCAACGGGATCATATTCGTACAATCGACACGGTTTATGGGGGAGCCCCCTTTTATTTTCACTACAAAGACGAACTCCATCATTTGTTTTGTCAGAGAGAGGAGTATCTCTATAATTGGAATTTATCGTGTTTAAAATGGGTATTGGAAAAATTAAAAATAAAAATACCAATACAAGAGGATACAGGCCAATCAATTAATCTGAATAAAAGTATAATCGACTTGGATAAATATAAACCTTCAAATTTTTCATCTCCAGAAAATGGGCCTTTCCTGAAATATCCACAGGTTTTTGAAGATAAAATTGGATTTCAGATAAACATGTCAGTTCTGGATTTGCTTTTCAATGTAGGTCCGCTCAAAGTCAAAGAATTACTGTCAGTCTGAAGTAAACATTTTGCACTAAAAAGCATCAAACGTTTGCTTTTTATAATGTAAAAGAGATTAAATTACGACATAGTTTATTTCATCATGCGAATTCTTGCCATTATCCTTTCTATTTGCTTTTTTCAAGCCCTGTCATCAGTTGCACAGGAGTATTCCAATAAGGGAAGAGATTTCTGGTTAGCATATCCTACTCACATTGATGGTACTGGATCCGTTATGGGAATTTATATAACGTCTGATCAAGACGCAACTGTTAACATTAAAGCTGGTAATATAAATTTGCCAACTGTTCAGGTAATACGAAATCAAATACAAAGGGTGTTCTTGGGTGGCGCAGGTAATCCCTCAAATGTGGATGTTTACTTAAGTGCTGAAGATGCGGTTAAACCCGGGGCTGCGATACATATTGTATCAGATAAAAATATTGTTGTCTATGCACATATTATAAGATCTGCTAGGTCTGGAGCTACCCTTGTTTTACCAACACCAGTTCTTGGAATTGACTATATTGTATCTAGTTATGGGAGTGCAACAAGAACTAATCAGGCGGAAAGTGCAAAATCATTGTTTGCCGTTGTTGCAACTCAAGATAATACAATCATAGAAATTACTCCAGCTTCAAATAAGCCTGCAGATGTACAAATGGGAACACCAGCCAGAATAGTTGGACAACCCTATACAGTTCAATTGCCCAAAGCAGGAGATTGTTATCAGTTTAAAAGCCTTCAATTAGATGATGTAAGTGGAACAATAATTAAATCAATATCAAGTGGATCGTCCAGTTGTAAGCCAATTGCAGTTTTTGCTGGAAACTCTTGGTCTACAATAGGTTGTGATAATCCAGGTATAACACCCAGCGGTGGAGATAACCTTTTTCAGCAAGCTATACCATTGAAATCATGGGGGAAGCAATTCGTAACCGCACCTTTTTATAACAGACCAACGGATATTTACAGAATTTATCCTTCAAAGTTGAATACAACGGTAACTGTGACTGAAAATGGAGTTACCAGAACACTTGGGCCAGCAAATCAGGTGCCCGGCAAGAATATTTACGAAATATACTCCGGATCACCGCTACTTATTAAAAGTGAGGATAATCCAATTTCAGTGGTTCAATATATTACTGCTCAAACTTGTAAAACGGGATGTAGCGACAACAATACTGCTACAGCACCTTGTTTTGCAGATCCAGAAATGGTTATACTGAATCCTGTTGAACAAACCTTGAGCAAGATTACTTTCTTTTCAGCACATCAGAATTATGTGCCTGCAAATCAGACACAGGTTCAATTTCACTACCTGAATGTTATTATCCCCAAAAGATATTTTTCGAGTTTAAGGATAGATCAGCAAATACCCACTTCACTTCCTGTGGATATTCCAGGAACTGATTATGTTTTTATACAGGAAGACCTTTCCGGATCTTCACAGGCAAATCCAGTACACAATATTTCTGCAGATTCTGGATTTGCAGCAATTGTTTACGGTTATGGTAGAGTGGAATCTTATGGCTATAATGCTGGTACCAATGTAGTTGATCTGAATCAATTTGTATCGGTAAAGAATGAGTTCAGTACAGTTAACTTCCCAGCAACCTGTAAAGAAAGTCCGTTTAATCTTTCAATTACCTTGCCATATAAACCATTGAAGATCTCGTGGGACTTTAAAAATAATTCAGATTTAGGTGCTAATCCTGATGATATTGTGAGTCCCGATCCCAATGGTATTGTTGCAGACTCTTCCTTTAAGAGTGCATCAGATATCAACAAGGATTTGTATTTGTACCGATTAAAAAACATTGATGGTTCTAACAGAAATTTTCAATTCCTCAACAAAGGGACATTTCCGGTAGATGTGGTTGTTGTAAATCCTTCTCCCGATGGGTGTTCTGGTGAGCAGATTATAAGTTATGATATACAGGTTTTTGATCCCCCTGTTTCATCATCTACGTATCAGACATCTGGCTGTTTTGAAGAATCGGTAGTTTTTAAGGCTGCAAGTCAGACTGATGGCAGGAATGTCATTAAATATCTTTGGTCGGTTGATGGTAAAGTTCCTGATACGCTGTCTACTCCTGATTATTCAGTAAAATTCAATTCCGAAGGTGCAAAAAAAATAGGGGTTCAGATCATAACAGACATAGGATGTGTAAGTCCGGATTCTATTGCCGTGGTTAATTTGAGTGGCAAACCTAAGATTGGTTTTTCTACTGCTGATGTAAGGTGTTTAGATAAGCCCTTTTTGATTACGGATACCACCAAACAGTATGGAACTGCCACATTGACAAAATTTCTTTGGAAGTTTGATGGGATAGCTGCTGATACGGCATTTCAATCTTATAATCCGGTTAAAACCTTCACTAAGCAACAA
>JBDLUZ010000046.1:0-11488 GCA_039805045.1 Bacteroidota bacterium
TTTAGATGACCAGCGCATACCGCACCAGATTCAGTGGAACGCCACACAGTCCAGTTCAGCTGAAAAACAGGAGGCAAAGGCTATGATGATTTCATTCTGGGATGGCAAAGAGAAGGCAGCTTTGAGAATAGATTTGTGGACAAAGGAAATGATGGTAGATGAGATGGCAGATTTTTATTACCAGACCATGATGACGATGGCAGACACATTTGAGCGTGCCACCCATCACAAGGAGCTGGTAGGGGAGATGAAGGATTTTGCGAAAGGGTTTTATGCCAAGTTCCGCAAGAGTCTTGAAGCGGAGCAAAAAGGATAGTAGCGATTACAAATAAAATAAATATTACCATGTCATTGGAACAAACCATCAACGATAACCTTAAGAAGGCCATGTTGGCCAAGGATGAAAAAGGACTTCGTGCCCTTAGGGCAATCAAGGCTGCATTGCTGCTGGCCAAGACGGCAGAGGGCGGGGCTGCAGGCATGACACCCGAGGCAGAAATAAAAATGCTGCAGAAGCTGGTCAAGCAAAGAAAAGATTCAATTGCCATTTTTGAACAACAGAACCGGGCAGACCTTGCCAAAACAGAGCAGGAAGAAGTGGAAGTCATTGAGCAGTACCTGCCCAAACAGATGGATGCAGAAACCCTCAGGCAAGTTATTGCAGGCATCATTGCTGAGTCTGGGGTTACCAGTTTATCCGGATTGGGACAGGTCATGGGTATTGCAACCAAGCAGCTGGCCGGACAGGCAGATGGAAAGGCAATTTCTGCTATGGTAAAGGAGTTGCTTTCCTGATTCATAAAACCGGTTACTCAAAAAAGAGCGCAAATGGCTATAGATATTGTTGCACTGGTTCTTTTGGTGCTGGCTTTATACAAAGGCTGGACAAAAGGGTTGGTGATGGCTGTTTTTACCTTTATCTCTTATATACTGGCTTTGATTATCGCCTTTAAATTTTCAGGGTGGGTAGCAATACACTATTTGAAAGATTTAGGTGAAGGAGGGGGCAGGTGGCCATCCATACTTGCTTTTTTGCTTGTAATGGTCATTGTGATGATTGTTGTAAGGATTACCGGGAAGGTCATTGAAAAGTCTCTTGAGTTGATGCTGATGGGTGTGTTCAATAAGGTGGCAGGCGTTTTACTTTTCAGTTTGGTGTATTTTACAGTTTATGCGGTAGTGTTGATTTATGCCAGCAGGTTTGAAGTTATTGGGAAAAGTCTTGTAGTAGCTTCGCGCACCGGAGAGATGCTATTGAACTGGGGAGCGAAGGTTATAGATATTTTTGCTGTGTGGATACCCGAACTGAATAATTTGTTTAAGCAGACGGTAGTATTTATTAAACAGTAAGCGGATAAAACTTACCAGGGTTGGTCTGTTTCCTACAAAGGGTGCGATATGTCGTTCATTTTGCCCATCTTTGTCGGGATCAGCCAAAACTATCTTTTAATTTAGTCAGGTAATTGATATGAGTTTACAATACGAGGTTAAAGAGGATGCCAAGTTCAAGTTTATTGAAGAAGGTGAGGGCCAGCCCCTTATGCTGCTACACGGACTTTTTGGTGCCATGAGTAATTTTTCTGGCATTATCGACCATTTCAGGCATACGCATAAGGTTATTGTACCATTGTTGCCCTTATTTGAACTGGATCTGTTGCATACAACTGTAGGCGGACTGGAAAAATACCTTGCCAAGTTCATAGAACACCGTGGTTATACAGGTATTCATATGCTTGGTAATTCGCTCGGCGGACATGTGGCGTTGGTGCATGTTCTCAAGACTTCAGCAAGGGTAAGGTCACTGATCCTGACTGGAAGTTCGGGTCTTTTTGAGAATGGTATGGGAGATACTTATCCCAAGCGTGGTGATTATGACTATATCAGGAAAAAGACCGAAATGACCTTTTACGATCCCAATACTGCTACCAAGGAATTGGTAGATGAAGTATATCAGATTGTGAATGAGCGTATGAAAACGCTCAAAGTAATAGCGCTCGCTAGGAGTGCCATCAAGAATAACCTTGGTGATGAGTTGAAACAGATTAAATTACCAACCCTATTGATATGGGGTAATAACGACAGCATTACACCTCCTTTTGTAGGCAGGGAGTTTAACAGGTTGATTACATCCAGTGAATTACATTTCATAGATCATTGCGGCCATGCCCCTATGATGGAGGTTCCAGATGAATTTAACGTTATACTTGCTCAATTTTTACAAAATTTCAACGATCCTGCCGCAAATTAACTGTAATATTGGACTGTCAAATTTGAATATGACATTTTGCAGTCAACTTTTAGATCATGATTTCAGGGTGTTAAGCGTTCATGATACAGTGGCACAAGCCATAGAAATCATGGAAGCTGAACAGGTTTTTACTTTGCCTGTACTCGATGGACAGATCTTCCTTGGCGTGGTAGAGTTGGATGATTTGCAGTCTGCATCATTACAGGATGAGCTGGAGTCTATTCAACCTCTTTTTTTGAAAGTATCTGTAAGAGCTGGAGATCATTTTATTCAGGCTCTCCGGATTCGGTCTAAGTACCAGCTCGACATTGTTCCTGTGCTCAATGAGCAGCAGGAGTGGGAGGGTGTAATCGAAAGTTCCAGGTTGCTGGATCAGGCATCCCAGTTGTTGGGTGCTGAAGAGCAGGGTTCTCTTTTGATACTTGGGATGCCCAGAACAGACTATGCACCAGGAGAAATCAACAGATTGGTAGAGTCTAATGATGCCACAATCATGAACATGAATGCCGTGACTGACCCTGCTACAGGTATGCTCCAGGTTATGTTACGTGTAAATAAAGAGGACATTTCTGGAATAATTGCCACTTTTCAGCGTTATGAGTATAAAGTGCTTTACCATTTCGGTGAGGAAGCCTTTGATAATACACTGCAAAACAACCTGGAACATCTCTTCAATTATCTGAATATTTAGATATTGATGGGATATGCTGGATGTTATGCCCAATCAATAACCACCCGGCAATGCGTAATTTAATCCTGATTCTTTTTGTTGGATTTTTTCAGCTCCCCTTGGAAGCCCAGGAATTCGGGTCACCTGCGGGAAGTCAGGATGTTTTGAGACGGGCACAAGTTACTATCAGAAATATCGCCATTAACGGAATTAAGCAAACAAAACCTTACATCATCAACCGTGAGCTTGCATTCAGGCAGGGTTTATCCTATCCCATGCAGGACATTTTAACAGGACTGGAAACCAGCAGGCAAAACCTCATCAATACAACCCTTTTTGTAGAGGTTAATGTGTGCTTTTCCAATTGGAATAATGATTCACTGGATATTATCGTAGATGTCAGGGAGCGGTGGTATTATTTGATTTTTCCATATTTAAAGCCGGCAGATCGCAACTGGAATGTATGGATAAACGATTATGGGTTGGATCCGGAACGCGTGAATTACGGACTGAAATTCCATGGCAAGAACATTACGGGTAGAAACGATAAGCTCAACGCATGGATCATCAATGGCTATACCCAACGCCTGGCCATGAATTATTATAATCCGTTCTCTGACAACTCACTCAGGCGAGGTTGGGGTTTTGATGTATCGTATTCCCGGAATAGGGAAATCAACTTCGGTACATCAGAAAACAGACAGCAGTTCTTTAAGGATGATTTGAATTTTATCCGAGAACAGGTTTATGTTGGCGGCGTTTTTTCTTACCGCAAAGGATCAATAGAGCGACACTATGTGAAACTCGGCATGCAAGCTGAAACGGTAGCAGATACTGTTGCAGCAATGAATTTAAATTATCTAGGCTCAGGAAAAACCAAAGTTGTTTATCCCGAATTGAGGTATACTTACCAATATTTTAACCTGAATTACTTTCCCTATCCAACAAAAGGTATCTCTTTTGAGCTGGAATTGATGCGCAGGGGTGTAACAAGTGCTGTCAACCTCACACAATTGCAGGTAAAGGCAGCCCGCTATTTTGAAATGCCCCGGAAGTTTTATTTCAGTACGTCTGCAGAAATGCATATCAGGTTGCCCTTCGATCAGCCATTTTTTAATCAGCTCATGTTGGGCTACAATGATTCTTACCTGCGCGGACTGGAATACTATGTGGTTGATGGCGTTGCCGGCGGATTCATCAGAAATACCCTAGGGAAAGAAATTTTTAAATACAGGCTCAAGACTGGCTTAAAATCAAAAACATATGCCAGCATACCCTTCAGGTTTTACCTAAAGGGTTATGGTGATGTGGGATATGTATACAATAAGCGCAAGCAAGTTGGTAATACTTTGAATAACACTTTCCTCTATACCGGCGGAATAGGATTGGATGTAATCAGTATTTACGATGTGGTCTTGCGTTTTGAATACAGTTTCAATCAGTTTCGGGAGAGGGGTGTATTTGTTCATAAGTCTGATTTGAAGAATTAAACCCTAACTTAGTTGCATGAAGGTTGCTATTTACAGCAGAGGAGGGCAAACACTGGAGCCACAGGATGTGGAAAGCCTTTGTAGTGCATTAACTGCGTCAGGAATAACACCGGTTGTTTTCAGTGAACTTGCAGATCATTTTGCTGCGAATTCAGATCATGACAAAAGCATCAAGGGAACTCCGGATTTATTTCATGATGAAAAAGATTTGGATGCCAGCTTTGATGCACTCATCTCGCTGGGAGGTGATGGAACCTTACTGGATACGGTTTGCCTTGTTAAGGATAAGAAAATTCCGGTTCTGGGAATAAATTATGGCCGGCTTGGGTTTCTTGCAAGCTTGGGTAAAGACAATATAGCCGAAGCCGTTGAAGCCTTGCAGCTAAGAACATATGTATTGGATCAGCGCGATTTACTGCACCTGGATGCCAGCATTCCCCTTTTTGGCGACACACCATTTGCCCTGAATGAATTTACAATCCATAAACGGGAATTTTCTCCCATGATCAAGATCCATACTTACCTGAATGGAGAATTTCTGAATACATTCTGGTCAGACGGATTGATTGTTTCAACACCAACGGGTTCTACAGGTTATTCACTCAGTTGCAATGGTCCGGTTGTATTTCCGGATAGCGCCAATTTTGTAATTACACCCATTGCGCCACACAACCTCAACATCAGGCCCATTGTGGTGCCTAACCACAACGTGATTTCTTTTGAGGTAGAGGGAAGGATGGATGATTTCATTTGTACCATGGATTCTCGCAAAGAGGTGGTACGGAAAGATGTGGAGTTGGCTATACGCAAAGAAAACTTTAATTTTCACCTTTTAAGGCTCAATGAAAATAATTTCCTCAGAACATTGCGAGAGAAATTAACATGGGGTTTTGATACCAGAAACCGTTAAGATTATATTTTTACATCCGATGAGTAAGTTGTTAACCTTTTTATCAGTGCTCACGCTATCAGCTACATTTGCTTATGCGCAGCCAGAAGCAATTGTACAGGAAGGAGAGATAGGAATCACCGTTGGTGCAGCTCATTATTTTGGAGACCTCAACAACAGAACCGCTTTTAACAAGCCAAAACCAGCTTTAGGTGTTTTTTTCAGGAAACAGTTTGGTAATTATGTGGCCCTGCGGGTAGGTGCCCATTATGCCCAACTTGGTTATTCTGATGCTTACAGTAAGATTGAATACCAAAAAAACCGCAACCTGAGCTTCAATTCAGATATCTGGGAGCTGGCTGTACAGGGGGATTTCAATTTTTTCAAGTTTATTCCCGGAAGCAAGTATTACTATTTCACGCCTTATGTGACCCTGGGTGTAGGCACATTCAATTATGATCCTTACGCTTACTGGTTGGATCAGAAATATTATTTGAGACCACTTGGAACAGAAGGCCAGAATCTTACCGGTAATAAGCCATATAGCAATCAGGCATTCTCTTTTCCTTTGGGGATGGGAGTCAAATACAATATTTCAGGAAATGTTAACGTGGCTTTTGAAATATCCCACCGCTTCACCACTACAGATTATCTGGATGATGTGAGCAAAGTTTATGCCGGACCAGCTGCATTTGCCAATCTACCGCCTAATTCTCCTGCAGCATTTTTACAAGATAGGTCATATGAGTTCGGACTACCTATAGGCCGGGCAGGCGTTCAAAGGGGATTCAGTGAGCAGAAAGATCGTTTCATCTTCGCTGAACTTGCCATAACTATTGCATTCAGTTCTTATAGGTGTCCAAATCCCAATTAACGTACCTTTGCACCCATGTCTTTAAAACCGCAGATTGACAATAACAGAATACCGCAGCATATTGCCATCATCATGGATGGTAATGGCCGATGGGCCCAGGAGCAGGGTCAGGATCGCTTGTTCGGACATTTTCATGGGGTTCAGAGTGTGCGAGACATAGTGGAAGGGTGTGCAGAGCTTGGGGTGCGGTACCTCACCCTATATGCGTTTTCTACAGAAAATTGGGACAGGCCTCAGCAGGAAGTGACCGGACTCATGGAGTTGCTGGTAGAAACCATCAGAAAGGAGGTTCCTATCCTCAATCGGAATAATATCCGGATGCATTTCATTGGCGAGTTGTCTTTGATGCCACCAGGTGCCCAGCAGGCTTTGCAGGAAGCCCGGGACCTTACAGCAGGTAATACAGGATTGAATTTAATCATGGCTTTGAGTTACAGTTCGAGGTGGGAATTGATGGACGCTGTGAAAAGAATTGCTACAGATGTTGAAAATGGTTTGTTGAGTCCACAGCAAATCAGTCAGGATATTTTACAGCAATACCTGTCAACCAGTGAGTTTCCAGATCCAGAGCTCATGATCAGGACCAGTGGAGAATACCGGATCAGTAATTTCCTGTTGTACCAGTTAGCCTATGCAGAACTCTATTTTACCCAAACGCGTTGGCCTGATTTCCGAAAGGAAAATCTCTATGAAGCCATTATTGACTTCCAGAAAAGGGACCGCAGGTTTGGAAAGGTTAAGGTTTAGAATACAACTTTAGCTTTTATTAACAAACAATTAGCCAAAAAGCCGTTATTTTGCCGACCTTAACCAAGAACCCGATGATGAGGATCTGTACGCTGTTATTTTTTGTGGGATTGTTGACCATTTCCGAAACTGGATTTGCGCAGTCCGATACCGTTCCCAGGGCTTCTGTGGATCCGGCATTAATGGCTATTTACAATTCAAAATATCCAAGAAAGTATACAATTGCCGATATCCAGGTTAAGGGTAATAAAGCTTTCGACGCAGCAATTGTAATTTCAGTATCAGGACTTTCTGTAGGGGATGAAGTGACTATTCCGGGGGGTGATAATTTTGCCAAAGCGATTAACAAGCTTTGGGCCCAGAACATGTTCACCAACATTAATATTTATATAACCAAGCTTGAGGAAGAAAATATTTGGATAGAGATTGATGCTGTTGAGAGACCCATGTTGTCTGATTTCAAGTTCAGGGGAGTGAGGAAAACAGAGTCTGATGAATTGAAAGATAAAGTTGGGTTATTCAAGACCAGGGTAGTTACAGATAACATGAAGCTCTCTGCCAAGGAGAATATCATCAAATATTTTACAGAGAAAGGTTTCAAGGGTGCTGACGTTACCATAGAAGAAACAACAGATCCTGCTTCACCCGATAAGGTTGTGCTCACTTTTGGTGTAACAAAAGGTAACAAGGTCAGGATTTCAGATGTCTATTTCTTCGGAAACAATGCAGCTACGGCATCACAATTGAAAAGAAAGCTAAAAGGAACTAAGGAAACTACACGCATAACGCTTTATCCTGATAGCTCTGTTAGTCCATATGGAGATGTTTCACCTGTAACAACGAAAGCGTTTCTTGCACAGAAGAATTACCTCAGACCAACCAAGATTCTGGAATTCCTTGATCCTTGGTTTCGGTTCAAACTTTTTTCATCTGCGAAGTTCAATGACAAAAAATACCTTGAAGACAAGGAGAAAGTGCTGGAATATTACAATGCCCTGGGATATAGGGATGCTGTAATAGAAGCTGATACCCAGTATTACGATGCCAAGGGGAAATTGAATATTTCCATGAAGGTTAACGAGGGTAACAGGTATTATTTCGGTAAAATGACCTGGAAAGGCAATACAAAGTATCCTGATAGTATTCTCAATATGTTACTCGGCATCAACAAAGGTGATACCTATAACCTCGAAGTTCTCAACAAGAAACTCGGAAAACAACTCTCTCCTGAGGGAGGAGATGTCAGCTCCCTGTATATGGATGACGGTTACCTGTTTTTCAGTGTCAATCCGGTTGAAACATCCGTTTACAATGATACCATTGATCACGAAATCAGGATACAGGAAGGCCCACAGGCTTCTATAAAAAATGTCAATATTTCCGGAAACGACAAGACCAAGGAATATGTGATCAGAAGGGAGTTGCGCACCGTACCCGGAGAGAAATTCAGTAGGTCAGACCTGATCCGTTCTCAAAGAGAAATCATAAACCTGGGTTATTTTGATCAGGAGAAACTGGGCATGAATCCCGTTCCCAATCAGGATGACGGAACTGTTGATATCAACTATTCTGTAGAAGAAAAATCATCTGACCAGCTTGAATTAAGTGCCGGTTGGGGTGGAGGTATTGGACTTACCGGAACTTTGGGTGTAACTTTCAATAATTTTTCCATCAGGAATATCTGGAAGAAATCATCCTGGGATCCTTTGCCAACAGGAGACGGACAAAAACTCAGTCTGCGTTTCCAATCTAATGGTCGTTTTTTCCGCTCCCTCAACTTTTCATTTACAGAGCCATGGCTTGGAGGAAAGAAACGCAATTCTTTCACTTTCAATGTTTTCAATACGAAGTTCACCAATGCATACAATCCGTTTACCGGGTTGTTTGATAGGGCATATTCTGACTCTTCATACCTCAGTACCTCTGGTGTAACCATTGCATTGGGTAAGCAGTTGAAATGGCCGGATGACTTCTTTTCGCTTGTTACCTCATTGAGCTACATTCAGTACAAGGCAAAGAATTATGCTATTTTCCCGTCTTTTTCAACTGGAGTTTCCAACAATATCAACCTCAAGTTGGCATTGCAAAGAACTTCTATTGACCAGCCTATTTTCCCGAGGAGTGGTTCCAATATGCTATTGAGTGCAGCATTTACACCACCATGGTCATATATCAGGGGTATTAATAACAAAGATATTTTCAAGCTGGTTGAATACCACAAGTGGAGGTTCAATGCAGAATGGTTTGTGCCTATAGGCAAACCTGCTGGTGAAGACAAGAGCAGACAGTTTGTAATGCGTATGGCTGCCAAATATGGTTTCATTGGCCGCTACAATAAAGAAGTGCCTATTTCACCTTTTGAGCGCTTCCAGGTTGGTGATGCTGGTCTCACCAATAATTTCGGTGTACTTGGTTATGATATCATTGCACACAGGGGTTATCCGGTGTATGAAACATCAGATCCTAAAGTCAATCCAGACAGGCAGAATGCCAGCAACTTCTTCACCATTTTCAACAAGTATTCATTGGAGATGCGTTATCCCTTTGTAACCAATCCGAGCAGCACCATCTACGGCCTTGCTTTTTATGAGGCAGCTAATGGTTGGTACAGTTTCAAGGAATGGAATCCGTTTAGGTTGCGCAGAGCCATGGGTGTGGGTGTGCGTTTCTTCCTGCCGATGTTTGGTTTGCTTGGATTTGACTATGGTATTGGACTCGACAGGATTACTGCAACTGGAAGGCTGAGAGATGCGAGCAGGTTTACGTTCATGCTTGGATTTGAGCCGGAATAGTATTTGGAAATGGCATGAGTAACGAGAGAGGCCGGGGGATATGGGGCTAGGGAAATATAAAATGTTCATTAAACTAAAATTGTCATGAAAAGGATTTTCATTTTTCTCTTGGCAGGAATGTTTTCCTTGCAGTTGCAGGCACAGCGCTATGCTGTTATTGATACCAGGTATATACTGGGAAAATTGCCCGAATATGCTGAAGCACAGAAGAAGCTTGATGCATTCAGTGTGCAGTGGCAGAAGGAGATTGACGACAAACAGTTTGAGCTGGATCAGCTTTACCGCAATTTTGAATCAGAAAAGGTGATGTTAAGTGAGGAATTGTTGAAAAAAAGGGAAGACGACATCTTCAACAGAGAGAAAGCATTGAGAGACCTTCAGAAAAAACGTTTTGGATTTGAAGGTGATTTGTTCAAACGCCGCCAAGAGCTTGTAAAGCCCATTCAGGATAAGGTATACAATGCTGTTCAGAAAATTGCGGTGGCCAGACAATATGACCTGATTCTCGATAAAAGTGAAGGAATTACCATTATATTTGCCGATCCCAAGCTTGATCGCAGTGATGATATTTTAAAAGAATTATTGGGTAAATAAAAAATAACTATTTTCGAAACAAATAAAACAACAAACAAGCAGCAATGAAACAAGTCTTATCTCTTGGTTTGGTGATGATCGCGCTGATGTCGTTCAACCCATTCCTCCATGCCCAGAACAAAACAGGATATGTAAGCATAGATGAAGTGGTACAGCTTATGCCAGAATATAAGAGGGCTGCTGCTGAAATGGCACAATATGACAGCTCACTTCAGATTAACTATGCTGAAACACTTAAGGAACTTAATCGTCAGGATAGTCTTTTCAAGGCTGACTCCACTAAAATGTCTGGTGCCCTGAAAACTGCCAATAAGGAAAAACTCAGAAAGCTCCTTGTGGAATTACAGGGTTTTGAGCAAAGTTATCAGCAGCAAATGCAGCAGAAGCAAGAAGAAATGATGGCACCAGTTGCACAAAAGGCTAATCAGCTCATTGCAGACGTAGCAAAAGCAAATGGATTTACCTATGTTTTCCGTAAAGAAGCATTGGTTGTTCAGCCTGACGCTGATGACTTGTTGCCTTTAATCAAGAAAAAGCTTGATGGAGCACCCAAGCCGCCGGCTAAATAAATAACTTGCAGACCGAAACAATTGTTTCGGTCTTTTTTTTATGGATAAGTATTCCCCTATTGGTGTTTTTGATTCCGGACTTGGTGGCCTCACCGTTTTAAAACAATTGGTATCAAGGCTCTCAGATTATGATTATATCTACTTGGGTGATAATGCCCGGGCACCATACGGACCAAAGGATTTTGAAACTGTTTATGCGTATACCCTGCAGTCGGTTCAATGGCTTTTTGCACAGGGTTGTCCGCTTGTTATCCTGGCTTGCAATACAGCATCAGCCAAAGCACTCAGAACAATACAGCAACGCGACCTTCCAGCGATGGGCGATCCATCCAAAAGGGTTTTAGGCGTTATTCGTCCCACTACTGAAGTAATCGGAGACTATTCAGAGACAGGACATATCGGGATTCTCGGTACAGCTGGAACAGTAGAATCTTGTTCCTATCCGGTAGAGCTAGCCAAATTTTTTCCGGATAAATTTGTCCACCAGCTGGCTTGTCCGGATTGGGTTCCGTTAGTTGAATCAGGTGATTACCTCAACAATACGGTTGCTGATCCCATCATAAGGAAGCAACTGGTGGAATTGCTTGCACAAAATGATGACATTGATACTATTCT
>JBDLUZ010000047.1:0-11321 GCA_039805045.1 Bacteroidota bacterium
TTGATCAGTTTGCCAGGTCATTGGGTTCTACTTTACAGTCACCTTTCATGTCTTTGTCATTTATGGCATTACTGGTTATACCCCATGTTAAATTAAGTGACAAGGGTCTTTTTGATGGGGATTCATTTCAATTTTATGCATAAAATGCAATTAACTTTCAAGTATTATGGGTTCTAAAAAAGTTTGTGTAATTGGTGCAGGTCCTTCCGGAATTACAGCTGCCAAAAACCTCAGGGATGCCGGCATGGAGGTTGTGGTATACGATCTGGGTTCTGATGTGGGAGGAAACTGGGTATTTACTGAATCAATTGGTCACAGTTCAGTATTTGAGACTACTCATATCATTTCTTCTAAAACGCTGAGTGAGTATGCTGATTTTCCAATGCCGGCAGACTACCCTGATTATCCTTCCCACAGGCACCTGGCCCAATATTTTCAGGATTATGCGCGTCATTTTGAATTGTACGGATTGATTCGGTTCAAAACTTTGGTTAAAAATTGTGAGCTGCTGTCTGATGGAAAATGGAAGGTCACGGTTGGGTGTAATCAGGAAGAATCAGCAGAAATTTTTGATGCCTTGGCTGTTTGTAATGGTCATCACTGGCTTCCGCGAATGCCGGAATATCCGGGAAATTTTGCTGGTGAATTCATTCATTCTCATGAAGTAAAGAAATTTTCAAGGTTTGCCGGTAAACGGGTGCTGGTGATTGGTGGAGGAAACTCTGCCTGTGATGTAGCGGTTGAAAGCAGCCGTGTTGCAGCATCGGTAGACATGAGTTGGAGGAGGGGATACTGGATTGCCCCTAAGTTTATGATGGGTAAACCTGCAGATGTTTTCAGTACCAAAATTCACTGGCTGCCTCGCAGACTTTGGCAAAAGCTTTCTGCCATCAGTCTTTTTTTTAGAAACGGGCGCAACAATGATTATGGATTGCAGGAGCCGGATGGTCCGCTTGGTTCACACCATCCAACCATCAATGAAGATCTGTTTTTTACCATACGGCATGGTAAGATAAAACCAAGGAAAGACATTGATTCCCTGAATGGAAATACTGTGTACTTTAAAGATGGTGCCAAGGGCGAGTATGATGTAATTGTTGCCTGTACCGGATATATCATATCACACCCGTTTTTTGAAAAATCCCTGATAGATTATTCAACGGGAGAAGTGCCGTTGTGGCTGAGGATGATGCACCCGGAAATTGAAAATCTTTATTTTATTGGATTGTTTCAACCTCTGGGATGTATCTGGCCCGGGTCTGAGCTGCAGAGTAAAATCATGGCAAGGGAATTATCTGGTAAGTGGAAGCGTCCTGCTGACATAAAAAAACAGATATCATTGGAATTAAGGCATCCAGATTTCCATCAGATCGATACACCCAGGCATACGATAACGGTAGATTTTCACCGGTTCCGTAAAAGGTTACTTGCACAGCTGCCTAAGGAATAAAGATGGATGTTTTGAAAGCATAGGGGCATTTCAGTTTTTCTAAATGTACTGCCGGGTAAGCAGAGCCGTCACTGTGCAATGAGCTGACCTTTATTGAATCCTGCCTTGAAGTGTTTTGATTCAATGGTGAAAATGGGATTTTTATTTTCAATACCCAACTCCCTGATCGTTTTCCCAATGGGATGATCGGGGTCTGCAACCTGGATGGTTAATCCTGATTTTATTTTACATTTCATCCTGCAGGATACGTTAACTGTGGTTTTCAGCAATGCATCATTCAAAAATGAGTAGGTCATCAAAGGCATGGCGGGTATCGGAATTTCAAAACCGGTGTTACCATTAACTTTTATCAGTGGTTTGTTTTCCTCATTCAAAAGCAGGGTATTGATTCCCCCAGATTCAAAGTTATGTGTAATGGGTAAGAGGGTTTTGGGGTATCCCCATAATGTTCTGCCCGCATCTACAGAAACCTGTGTTGTAACAGGGATGTGGATGATGTACTGACCACCCTTTCTCTTCTTAAAATCAGCATATAGGTCTATCCAGCTGGTCCATCCCGTTTTCTCATGGTGCTGAATTACCGGTATGGACAAGATGATTTCGTTGTATGCACCGAGGTCTGATTTTTTGTATTTAATCAGACCCAATGCTACTGTGGGTTTACCCAAAAAATGAAGACCGGCTTTGAGGCCGGTCCCATTCAATAGCGTATTTACTTTTTCCGAATTTGCCGTATAAAGAGACGCGATATAATGCACGTCTTCAAATTTTACAGGGAATGTATAAGCATCATTTGTTTTCATAATCAACGCATGCGGTCAGCACTGCTGAGCAATTTCTCGTCTTTCCTGATACCTACAAATGCAAAGATGTGGAAGATGATGATGAATATTGGCAGCATGGCAGCCATTTGCCAGTCGCCCTGAACAATACCTACATCTTTTTTGAGTTGCTCAATCAGGTAATATTGTGCTGCGAATATCCCCCCTGTAAGCAGCATGTTGATGAGAATGATAATTTTTTGTCTGCCTCTGTTTTTAAAAAAGAAAATATTAACGAGGCTGATGAGGGCAATCAGGGTTATGCCTGCAAACAAAAAAATGTTTTCTCTAACACCAAAAACCTGTGTTGTGCCATTCAGAAACAGACCTTCATAGATCGGAAAAAAGCAGAGCACACCTGCGGAAGCTATACTGAGTAAAAGCCACAAGGTTTGAATGCGTTGTATCATAGTTAATGTTTAGCCAAGTTCAGGATAAAGGGGGAATTGTTGCATGAAAGATTTTACATCCTGTTTCACAGCAGCAATAACCTGTTCGTCATCAGCATGCATCAACACTTTATCGATCATCTCAACAACAGTTTGCATGTGTTCAGTTTGCAGTCCCCTTGTTGTAATTGCAGGCACACCTATTCTGATACCAGAAGTTACAAACGGACTCTTATCGTCGTAAGGTACGGAGTTTTTGTTGAGTGTAATATGCGCTTTGTCAAGTGTTTCCTGTGCTTTTTTACCGGTGATATTTTTATTTCTCAGGTCGATGAGCATCAGGTGATTGTCTGTTCCACCGCTAATCAGGTGATAATCTTTGGCAACAAAAGCTGCTGCCATTTTTTGTGCATTCAGCTGAACCATTTGCTGGTATTCAGCAAATGAGGGGTCAAGGATTTCTCCGAAAGCCACTGCCTTGGCGGCGATGACATGTTCAAGTGGTCCGCCTTGCATACCCGGAAATACTGCCAGGTCAAGAAGTGCACTCATTGACCGCATATTACCTTTCGGGTCTTTCAGTCCGAATGGATTTTCGAAATCATGACGCATCATGATCACCCCACCGCGTGGACCACGCAGTGTTTTATGAGTGGTGGATGTTACAATATGGCAATGGTCAAACGGATCGTTGAGGATGCCAGCTGCAACCAGTCCGGCAGGATGTGCTATATCAGCAAGTACCAGTGCACCAATTTCATCAGCTACTGACCTGATTCGGGCATAATCCCAGTCTCTGCTATAGGCAGATGCACCACAGATAATCATTTTGGGTTTTTCCCTTCTGGCAGTTTCTTCGAGTTGCTCATAGTTCACCAATCCGGTTTCTCTATCCACCCCATAGAAAAAAGCCTGATAGGTTTTGCCGCTGAAGTTAGCAGGACTACCATGCGTAAGGTGGCCTCCCATGCTGAGATCCAGTCCGAGTATTTTATCTCCTGGCTTGAGGCAGGCAAGAAAAACTGCTGTATTGGCCTGGGCACCACTGTGGGGCTGAACATTGGCCCAAGAGGCATTGAAAACTTTTTTCAGCCTATCGATTGCCAGGCTTTCTATTTCATCCACTACTTCGCATCCACCATAGTAACGTTTGCCGGGATAGCCTTCAGCATATTTGTTGGTTGCTACAGACCCAGCAGCCTGCATAACCTGCAGGGAGGTGAAATTTTCTGAAGCGATTAGTTCAATGCCTTCTCTTTGCCTTTTGAGTTCTTTTTGTAGGAGTTCGAACACCAGGGTATCTTGCTGCATGAAAGTTAATTTTGCGCAAAATTACCCCTTTTTTACACACCAAGCCTGATCACTTCCGAACAAGATTCAAATTCCAGTGTGTCATTGCTGCCTATTAGCACAAGTCTGTCTTGCGTATGGTTCTCAATGAGTTTTTTATAGAGGTCGAAGCCCATTTTGTCGAGGTTTGAACAGGGCTCATCAAGCAGCAGTAGTGATGTGTCTGAAAAGAATGCCTGTGCCAGTTTGACCCTTTGTTTCATGCCACTGCTGAAGTGCCTGATTTGTTTGTTGGCGGCTTTGGTCAAGCCAATTTCATTCAGCATACGTGCTGTGGTCCACCCTTCTTTCATGGCCTTAAAAGAACTGTGATAATCCAGGAATTCTGTGGCCGTCATCTCTTCAATAAGCTCCAGGTAGGGCGTACAAATGGAAACATGGTGATACCAGTTATCTTTATCGAGGGTTTCAGTTTCTGTTATGTAATCAATGTTTCCTTCACTGAGGTGCATGGCGCCGGCAATGCACTGCAGGAGTGTTGATTTTCCTGAGCCATTGTGACCTGTTATTGCGTAATGGGTACCTGCTTTGAATTCAAGGGTTAGTCCCCTGAAAATCCAGTCGCGGTTAAATCTTTTCCCGGCCTCAGTTACTGAAATCTTCATCATTGGAGTTTTTACCGAATCGTTTGATAATTCCCCGTCCGCTTTCCCTGATGAAGGTCACGATTTCATCCCTTTCATCGGTTACTGGAAATTCTTCTTCAATATAATCCATGGCCTGCGTGGTATTCATGCCTTTATTGTAGATAAAGCGGTAAATATCCAGGATTTCATTGATTTTTGGTACAGTGAAACCCTTTCGTTTGAGTCCAACTGAGTTAACTCCTGCATAGGATAGTGGAGTCCTGCCTGCCTTGATATAGGGTGGAACATCTTTTTGCACCAACGAGCCACCTGCGATAAAGGAATGCTGCCCGATTTTTACAAACTGATGTACTGCGCACATGCCTGCAAGAATGGAGTAGTCGCCCATCACCACGTGACCGGCCATCTGTGTATTGTTACTCATGATGCAATTGTTGCCGATGATGCAATCATGTGCGATATGGCTGTAAGCCATAATCAGGCAGTCATTGCCAACAATGGTTTTCCACCTATCTTTTGTACCTCTGTGAACAGTTACAAACTCCCGGATGGTAGTATTATCACCAATTTCCACACTTGTTTCTTCTCCTTCAAATTTTAAATCCTGTGGGGCTGCAGAAATCACGGCACCCGGAAAAATCCTGCAATTTTTCCCAATCCTTGCACCATCCATGATGGTGACGTTACTTCCAATCCATGTTCCTTCACCTATTTCAACATTCTGATGAATGACTGAAAAGGGGTCGATTTTGACATTGGTGGCAATGCGGGCGTTGTGATGTATATATGTATGTGGATGAATCATTTATTTAGTCTTTACTATTTGACGTTTTCCCGCTTAACCAATTGCGCCATCAGCATCGTTTCTGTGGCAATTTTATTGCCAACGTATACGGTGCCGATCATTTCACAGATTCCTCTTCTGATTGGTCCTGCAAGTTCAAGTTTCATGATCAGTGTATCACCCGGAATTACTTTATGTTTGAATTTACAGTTATCTATTTTCACAAAGTAGGTGTCATATTCTCCCGGTGGAAGGGAATTGATGGCCAGGATACCACCTGTCTGGGCGAGGGCTTCAACCTGTAAAACTCCCGGCATCACTGGATTTCCCGGAAAATGGCCTGCAAAAAATGGTTCGTTGAAGGTTACATTTTTTATACCTACAATATGGGTGTCTGAGAGTTCAATGATTTTATCAACAAGCAGAAAAGGGTAACGGTGGGGGAGCTTTTTTTCAATTTGCTGGGTATTGTAAACGGGTACCTGATTGGGGTCATACACCGGTACATTTTTGACGTGCTTGTTTTTTTTGATGTATTGCTTGATCAGTTTCGCAAATTCGATGTTTGAAAAATGTCCGGGTCTGTTCGCAATGATATGTGCTTTGATAGGGAACCCTATCAGTGCGAGGTCACCTACCACATCCAAGAGCTTATGCCTTGCAGGTTCATTGGGGAATCGAAGTTCCAGGTTATTCAGGTAGCCTTCACTTTTCACTTCAATGCTGTCTTTCTTGAAGATATCTGCCAGACGGCTCATTTCTTCATCCGTTACCGGCTTGTCTACCACCACGATGGCATTATTGATATCACCACCTTTGATGAGGTTGTTTGCAAGCAGGGCTTCCAGTTCATGCAGGAAACAGAAGGTTCTGCAGGGCGCAATTTCTGTGTTGAAATCACGAATGCTTTTTAAGCCTGCATGTTGTGTGCCTAAAACGGGACTGTTAAAATCAATCAGTGTGGTGATTTTATATTCCACTGCTGGCATGGCCACCATCTCCACCCTTTTCCCTTCATGGTAATAGGAGATATTTGTATCTATGGTGTACCAATGTTTGGTTGCTTCCTGTTCCTCAACACCCGCTTCTGAAATGATTTCAACAAATGGCTGGGAGCTTCCATCCATGATGGGTATTTCAGGTCCGTTTATTTCAATCTGACAATTATCGATTCCCATCCCTACCAGCGCAGCCAGAATATGTTCAACGGTGCTTACTTTGGCGCCATTGTCTTCGAGTGTTGTTCCCCGTGATGTATCTGTCACAAGGTCGCAATCAGCTTTTATGATGGGTTGTCCGGGAAGGTCTATCCTTTTGAACTGTATGCCAAATCCGGGGTTGGCAGGATTGAGACACATGTCTACCAATATGCCGGTATGTAGACCTGTTCCGGAGATACTTATGGGATTCTTCAGCGTATGCTGTTTGTCTGGATTGAAATTTGGCTTCATGCGCTAAAAATTGGCTGCAAAGATAATCCATTTTTCAATGGCGAAAAATGATCTTAATATGTTGATAATCAATTGTTAAGCTTAAATTGTCACCTTTTCGTTGATGAGTTTATCGAGTGTGGCCTGTAATTCAAGAATTTTCTTTTCCAACTCGGGAAGTCTTTTGTAAACTGCCTGGGACTTCAAGTAGGATTTTGCATCAAAAGCGGGTGTACCATTTAGGGTGGTATTGGGTTTATTCACTGACTTTGTGATGCCGGTTTGTCCGGCAGCTCGGGTACCATCTGCTACATGTATGTGTCCGGCTATTCCGGTTTGTCCACCAATCATCACACCCTTTCCAAGTTTGGTGCTTCCACTTATACCTGTTTGCGCAGCAATTACGCTGTTTTCTCCAATTTCAACGTTGTGAGCAACCTGAAGCAGGTTATCGAGTTTTGTACCTTTTCGAATGATGGTTGAACCCATAGTTGCCCGGTCTATGCAGGTATTGGCTCCAACTTCTACCTGATCTTCTACCACCACATTACCAAGTTGGGGCACTTTCTGGTATGTGCCGTCTGCCTGTGGAGCGAATCCGAAGCCATCACTGCCTATTACAGTTCCTGCATGGATGATTACATCATTGCCAATTGAACAATCGTGGTATATTTTAACTCCCGGATAAATTACAGACCTTGCACCAATGCTCACTTGGTTGCCCAGGTAACTTTGGGGATGTATCTTGCTGTTGTCTCCGATCACTGCATTTTCACCAATGTAGCTGAATGCGCCTATAAAAACATCAATACCTATCTTGGCAGTTGGATGAATGAATACGGGTTCCTGAATGCCTTTCAGTTGCGTGGATTGCATCTGCTGGTAGGTTTTCATCAGGCTTGCGAAAGCAGAATAGGCATCTTCAACCCTGATAATTGTAGCGGGGATCGGGCTTCTGAGTACCTGATTGTTGTTAAGCATAACGATGCCTGCCTGAGTTGTATAGAGGAAGTCTTCATATTTGGGGTTAGCAAGAAAAGCAAGGTCTTGTTGCTGAGCCTCCTCTATTTTGGCAAACCCCTTTACTGTAGTTTCAGTGTTGCCTTCAATTTTACCATTGACTAATGATGCGATTTGCCTGGCGGAAAATTCCATAATGATGTGTTGCTTTTTCTTGAGCTTTAACAAGCCCATTGGCAGATAGTTTGTTTCTTAGACGAAACAATCGGCTATTGGTAAAAACAAATGTAAAATTTTTTTACGGGTCGGCTGAGATTTTGATGGATGAGCGGTGAATCCACCTGAGCAATGTCACTGATCCTACCATCCCTGAACAGGATGTTTATCCTTTCATTGTTTGGGTCGTACAGGCTGTTTTCTGCTTCGCCGGTGAAAACGAGAAAAGTGGCATCTTCGGCAGTTATGTTATTTTCCGCGGCAACCTGTTCCCTTCGTTGGTTGAGTTCATCAACGGGAATTGGCTCATGCTGGAGCCTAAGTTTGAGTAATTTCCTGTTGAGTAAGGCGTTACAGAGTGTGGATAGGGTCCAGTCTGCATGGTTGCGCCATTGTTTGATGGAATGAATGACATCTGTATCATCAAGTGTGCAGAATGCTTCCAGTTGTTCCTTGTCAAATGCTGTTACCTTTCTGAAAAGTAAATTGTGGAGTACCGATGAAAAGTCTGGTTCAAGCATATTTCTTTTGTGAAGCCAGGCCGCTCTTTCAAGGATTCTTACCAATGTCATTTCTGCACTGAGTACTGTTTTGTGTTGATAAACCTGCCAGTACATGAGTCTTCTGGATACAAGAAATTCTTCAATGGTATAAATTCCTTTTTCTTCTACCATCAGTTCCCCTTCATGTACAGTAAGCATTTTCAGAATCCTATCGCAACCAATCATGCCCTCTACAACACCTGAAAAAAAACTATCTCTTGTCAGGTAATCCATTCTGTCCACATCAAGTTGTCCGCTTACAAGCTGGTGCAAAAACTTTTTGGGATATACATTCCGGAATATGTCAATAGCTGTTGATAGTGCACCGTTGAATTCCTCATTCAACACTTCCATAATCATTTCAGAGATGGCTTCGTGCTCAAGGTCTTTTACGAGCATGTATTCAAGGGCGTGTGAGAACGGGCCATGGCCAATGTCGTGCAAAAGAATGGCAATCTTGGCGCCTTGTTCTTCTGCTGGAGTAATTGCAATGCCTTTCTGTTTCAATTCATAAAGTGCATTGTGCATGAGGTGATAGGCCCCAATGGCATGGTGCAGCCTGGAGTGAACGGCACCAGGATAAACCAGGTAAGACATGGCCATCTGGTTTATCCTCCGTAAACGCTGAAACCAGGGGTGGGAGATGATTTTAAATATCAGTGGGTCTTGTATGGAGATGAAACCATGTACAGGATCATTGATGATCTTTCTGATTAGCATTTTCAGTTTTTGTTAAAATTGAAAGAACCGGCAAGCAAAGGTATGAAGCAGGCCAGGGATTAGTTAACTTTATTTACAGGGCATCAGTTATTTTTCTCTTAAAAATGTGTCGAATGTCAGTAGCCAGTATCATGTGGGTTGATGATGAGATTGAATTGCTTGAGGCACATAAACTGTTCCTGGAGATGAGGGGCTATACCATTGTGACATTTACCAATGGGTTTGATGCACTTTCTCAGCTTAATGAACATCCTTTTGACTTGGTATTGCTAGATGAAAGTATGCCAGGATTAAGTGGACTTGAAATTGTTTCCAGAATCAGAAAAATCAAACCTCATCTTCCCATTGTGTTGGTTACCAAAAATGAAACTGAAAGTCTCATGGAGGAGGCTATTGGTTCACAGATTACCGACTACCTCATCAAGCCTGTTAATCCCAACCAGGTTTTACTCGCACTCAAAAGAATTCTAGACAATAAAAAACTGGTTTCCCGGAGAACAACTGCTGCTTATTTGCAGCAGTTCAGAACTATGTTTGACGGGATTGACAACCAAACAGATCACACAGGATGGATTGAGATTTATCGTCAGCTTGTTTTTTGGGAGCTTGAAATGGAAAAAAGTGAAGAGCCCGAAATGCCTGAAGTCCACCGCCAGCAGATGAAGGAAGCAAATGCTCTTTTTTTTAAATTTATCATCAGAAATTATGCATCCTGGATCAATAAAAAGGATCAGTTTCCTCCAGTACTCAGTCATACTTTATTCAAGGATAAGGTGAAACCTTTTCTGCAGCCAGACAAACCGCTGGTTTGGGTAGTGTTGGATAATTTCAGGCTAGATCAGTGGAAGACAATTGCACCCCTGCTTATTGAATATTTTCATACTGCTGCTGATGACTGTTATTTTTCCATCCTGCCTACAGCTACCCATTATTGCCGGAATGCCATTTTTGCTGGTAAATTGCCTGTTGAACTCGATAAACTATTCCCTGAACAGTGGAAAAAAGAAGTTGATGAGGCTGGTAAAAACACTGAAGAAGCTTTTTTTCTTAAACATCAGCTTGACGCAGCTGGCTTAAAGGATTTATCCTGGCATTATCAGAAAGTCAGTTCTCATGCGGAAGCACTCAAGCTTTCAGAGCAGGCATTTAACTTACTTGATTATAACCTGAGTGTTGTTGTTTATAATTTTGTTGACATGCTCAGTCATGCCCGTTCTGAACTTGATGTGCTCAAAGAACTTGCTTCAGATGCAACAGCATACAGAAGCATAACTCGCAGCTGGTTTGCCCATGCGCCGCTCTTTCATGCATTGAAAAAAATTTCAGAAAAGAATTGTACCGTCATACTTACAACTGACCATGGCAGCCTACAGGTTAAAAATCCAGTGCGGGTAACCACAGACAAGCAGGCGAGTAATAACCTGCGTTATAAAAATGGAAGAAATATGGATTTCGATCCGCGTAATTTTCTTGTATTCAGGCAGCCTGAGCAAGCGGGTTTACCCAGAGAATCCATCCATTCCAGTTTTATTTTTGCAGGCAATGAAGATTATGTCTGCTATCCTAACCAATTCAATCATTATGCATCACTCTACCGCAACAGTTTTCAGCATGGCGGTGTTTCCCTCGAAGAGATGGTTGTGCCTGTTGTTCGTTTGGTAAGCAAGTCTGGTTAATGATTATACACAGCTTAAACATAAAATGTTCACAACTAATCCCTTTCCTGAAGAATAGCCTGTCTGCGATTGTGTAAATTTGTAAAAATGTGCGTTATGAAGTTAAGGTTTACGCCTTCAACACTGGAAAAGATAGAACGGGTTATTGCTGAGGCAGGTTATGTTCTCAGGTATGAGCGGGGTACATTTCAGAGTGGATTCTGTATTCTTGAATCAAGGAAAGTTGTTGTGCTGAATAAGTTTTTACAGACTGAAGGAAGAATCAACACTTTGATTGATTTAATTGGCATTCTTCAGATTACACCGGATCACCTGACTCAGGAAAGCCGTAAGGTTTATGATGACGTTATTGTTAAAAGCGAAGTTGCTTCCTGACTTATTGAAATGATTTCATAG
>JBDLUZ010000048.1:0-11286 GCA_039805045.1 Bacteroidota bacterium
CAGAGGTGAATATGAAATTACCGATATCAATCTCGAATACCTGCGCATGGGTAAACTGAATGTTTCTGTGCTGGACAGGGGAACGGCCTGGCTTGATACAGGTACATTTGACTCCCTGATGCAAGCTTCACAATTCATCCAGGTTATTGAGCAAAGGCAGGGTATAAAAATTGCCTGCATTGAAGAAATTGCCTGGAGAAAAGGATTTATAAGCACAGAACAATTACTCAGGCTAGCAGAACCACTGCTTAAAAGTGGTTATGGAACGTACCTAACTGATCTTGTCAAATAATGATATGAAAGGAAAAATTCTGGTTACCGGCGGAACAGGTTACATTGGCTCACATACAATTGTTGACCTCCTAAAGCACGGATTTGATGTTCTTTCGGCAGACAATCAATCCCGGTCTAATGCCGGCATGTTGGATGGCATCGAAAAAATCACTGGCAAACGCATCAAAAACTACAAAGTTGATTTATGCAACTTTGATGAAACGAGAGCGATTTTTGAAGACAATAACAACATTACAGGAGTCATCCATTTTGCTGCATATAAGGCAGTTGGAGAATCAGTTGAAAACCCACTCCTTTACTTCCACAACAACATGGGGTCACTGATTAATGTACTGAAGTGCATTGAAGAATTTGATATCCCGCATTTTGTTTTTTCATCCTCCTGTACGGTTTATGGCAATCCGGATCAAATTCCCGTTGTTGAAGAAACGCCCCGCAAACAAGCTGAATCCCCATATGGACTAACTAAACAAATGGGAGAACAAATGATAGAGGCTTTTGCAGGTACAAACAGCAGGTGCAAATCCGTTTTACTGCGCTATTTTAACCCTGCCGGTGCCCATCCCAGTGCCATGTTGGGTGAATTACCGGTAGATAAACCTCAGAATCTGACGCCAGTCATTACACAAACTGCTGCAGGCAAAATAGCTCAATTAACTGTTTTCGGCACAGATTACCCCACAAGAGACGGCTCTTGTATACGCGATTTCATTCATGTTTGCGACCTGGCCCATGCGCATACACTCGCCATTAAATTCCTCATTGAAAATGCTGATGCTTCCAAATGTGAAGTTTTCAATATTGGCTCAGGTGATGGTATCTCTGTGTTGGAATCAATCAGGGCCTTTGAAGAAAGCACTGGCGTCAAACTTAATTACAGGTTAGGAGAAAGAAGACCCGGTGACGTGATCGCTATATTTGCCAATAATGATAAAGCCAAGAATTTGCTCGGCTGGATTCCTCAGTACAGTTTGAATGACATCATGTCGAGTGCATGGAAATGGGAACAATATATGCAGACACAACCCCTTCACCTGGATATCAGAACTTACAGGCTGAATTAGGGAAAAAATTAACGGCCTAATGCTTTCATTACATTGCTTTTAGCTTTACTTTGCGGCAAACTTTGACGACTATGTTGGATTCGATACAGGTAACCGGACAGAAAGACACAAGAAGTGGTTTTGGGGATGGAATTTTTGAATTGGGACAAAAAAACCCCAATGTTGTTGCCCTTACAGCAGACCTTGCAGGTTCACTGAAACTTGGTCCGTTTATCAAGTCTTTTCCAGACAGGTTCATTCAATGCGGTATCGCTGAAGCCAACATGATTGGAATAGCTGCAGGCCTTACTGTGGGTGGCAAGATTCCCTTCACTACAACATTTGCAAATTTTTCTACTGGCAGGGTATACGACCAAATCAGACAGTCTGTTGCCTACTCCGGTAAAAATGTAAAAATTTGTGCCTCCCATGCAGGACTAACACTTGGAGAAGATGGCGCAACCCACCAGATTCTTGAAGATATCGGACTCATGAAAATGCTACCAGGAATGACTGTTATCGTTCCTTGTGATTATAACCAAACCAAGGCTGCAACCATGGCCATTGCAGACTATGATGGCCCTGTTTACCTGAGGTTCGGAAGACCAGTATGGCCAATTTTTACCAATCCCGAAGAACCTTTTATCATCGGGAAGGCCCAGCAATTGGCAGAGGGATCTGATGTAAGCATATTTGCATGTGGCCACCTGGTATGGAAAGCCATAGAGGCAGCCAGAATACTCAGGGAAAAAGGCATTCTTGCAGATGTTATCAACATTCACACCATAAAGCCGCTGGATAAAGAAGCCGTTATCCAGTCTATTAAGAAAACAGGATGCGCCGTTACGGCAGAGGAGCATAATGTACTTGGCGGATTGGGTGATTCAATAGCGCAGGTTTCTACAGCTACACATCCTATTCCGATTGAAATGATTGGCACCCAGGATACATTTGGAGAAAGTGGCAAACCAACAGAGCTTCTCAAGAAGTATGGGCTAGATACTGAGTTTATTGTTGCAGCTGCAGAAAAAGTAATGGCAAGAAAGAATGCCTGACGGGCAACCAAATGACGATAATGAACTGGTATACCTGTTTAAATCGAATCAGGACAGGGAAAAGGTATTTACTTTAATTGTAAAAAAATACCAGGAAAAACTATACTGGCAAATCAGGAGAATTGTTATTACGCATGAGGATGCGGATGATGTTCTTCAAAATGTGTTTATAAAGGCATGGAACGCCCTTCAGAATTTTAGGGAGGACGCCAGACTTTATACCTGGCTATACAGAATTGCAGTCAATGAATCATTGTCTCACCTGGAACAGCAAAAACGCAAATCCAGCATTTCCTTTGACCTCGTCAGTGAAACCATGGAAAATAAATTGGTGGCTGAGAAAGGCTTCGACGAACAAAAAGCCATGTGGAAACTTCAATTAGCTATTCAACAACTACCTGAAAAACAACGCATTGTTTTCAATCTGCGTTATTTTGAAGCCATGACTTATGAAGACATGAGTCAGGTATTGGAAACATCAGTTGGTGCGCTGAAAGCCAGTTACCACCATGCCGTAAAAAAGATTGAAGAATATATTATAAACCGTTAAACCATTCTTATCCTGGTCAGTCAATAAAGGGATGCCAAAAAGCAAATACATACAAGACGAGCTTCTTGATATCAGCCAGACCGTTGCGGAATTGACTGACGAAACACCATTCCATAGACCCCAGACTAGTTATTTTGAAAATTTCCCCAAACGTATTTTACAAAAAATACAGGCCCATGAGGAAGATCCTTCAATGGATTTTCTAGGTGATCTGGATAAAGAGGTGCCTTTCAAAGTTCCCGCAGGATATTTTAACCAGTTCAAACCCCTGATTCCTAAAGAAAATATAAAATCAGGAAATGTTATCCCATTCAGAAGCATTTTACGTTATGCTATAGCTGCCAGTATAGCTGGTGTATTAACTGTTTGGGGATTTATGTCTGATAGCAAAAATGCATCAGACATTTATTCCCTTGCAAATATGGAAGCCGGTATCGAAAATATTTCCTTGGACGCATATGACAGCTATCTGAATGAAGACTCAGTTTCAGGAATCCCTGATCTGACGAACGACGAATCAGAGATACTTTCAACGCTTCTTGTGGAAATAAACAAAGATGTTATTGAAGAAATTTTGAAGGAAATTCCGGAAAATGACATCTCATTATATCTGAACCAGGACGGATATGATGATGCAGCAATAATGGATTAAATTTAAATGATTCAATTGTTATGAAAAAAAGTATCCTAATCCCGATTCTCTCTCTTACTGTACTTTTTGCAAATAGTCAGGATCAGCGCTTTCAGCGTGAAAACAGACTTGCAGAAATAAAAAAAATCCAAGCCATGGAAATGGCATTCATTACCAAAGAGTTGAACCTTTCCCCTAATGAAGCGCAGAAATTTTGGCCAGTTTTTAACCAATATCGAAATGAATTAAAAAGTCTAGTCGCAGAAAAAAAGATGGGTGATCAGCTTGAAAAACAGCAGAAAACATTGGATATCAGGAAGAAATATAGAGATGATTTTTCTAAAGTAATTAGTCAGGAAAGAGCTAACAAAGTTTTTGAAACAGAGGGGGAGTTCAAATCCCTAGTCAGAAGGGAGTTTCAAAAACGGCAGTCAGAAAAAAAACAAATTGAGCCCAGAAAAAAAGGGTTTTGATTATAAAATTTTATCATGTAACTTTAACTCGGTGTTTTTCATAGGTTAGCAACGGCTGGCTCTCTCTAGGGCTGGCCTCTTTTTTTATAATAACTACATATATTCTACTCAAACTACTTCAATAAGTACGTCTACGCACTAATGAAAAGAAAAAGTAGGTGTGCTGATATCATGGTAGAATGCAAATGTCCAACCTTCTTTTTGACCTTGTTCCCACCATTCCTGACGCAAGGCCATTGCCTTTTTCCCATCCTGATCATACTTAGCAACAAATCGTGTTTTCATCTGCTGTAATTGTGGTGCTTCATCGCCAGCGAACAACAAAGTCTCACCATTTTCTCTGATGAAGAATACCTGATGAAAAAGCGAATGGCCCGAAGACAACTGATGGGTAATATACCCATCGATAACCCCGTTATCTTCAAGCAGCACAACCTTATCATGTCCTTCCAGCAGGTAAAGACCCGTTGCATCATATGACGCATTTCCACCATAAAGTGCGAAATGCAACTCCTGCTTATGTATGTAATGAACAGCATTAGGAAAAGAAAGATGATAACCCGCACTGTAAACATCCCTGAATGATAACCCGCCTGCATGATCACGATGGAGGTGACTCATGAGCACCTTGGTTACGTCTGAAGCGGCATATCCCAAAGAATCAATCCGGTCGAACAGTTGCAAAACTCCATGCTGACTGTAACCAAGTCCTGCATCAAGTAAAATAAGATCCTTTGAAGTCTCTACCAGAAATGGCTGGATCTCCACAAGTAGGCTACCCTTTGAGCGCTGTTGCATATTATCTGTGGCAGGATCAAAAGGTATGAATACTTTAGAATGATCAATGGTAAAGCTACCCTCAGACAGTGGCATTATTTTCATAGTAACATTTTAACGCAAAATCATTTGACGGTCGGCATCGAGGCGCAGGAGGATGAATAACATCGTTGTATAGGTAATAAGCGCCGTACCACCAAAGCTCATAAAAGGCAATGGAATTCCTATTACAGGAACTATTCCAATAGTCATACCGATATTGACAAATACATGAAAAAAGAAAACTGAAGCAACCCCATAAGCGTAGGCCCTGCTAAAGGTACTGCGTTGCCGTTCTGCAATATTGATTATCCTGAATAATAAAAACAAATACAATCCCAGTAAAACAATACTTCCCAAAAACCCATAACTCTCCCCTATCGTACAAAATATAAAGTCTGTCCGCTGCTCCGGCACAAAGTCATACCGGGTCTGTGTGCCCTGCATGAGTCCCTTTCCGAACAGTCCTCCAGAACCTATTGCAATCTTACTTTGCTTGACATTGTAGTTACCTGCTTTTTTCTTGTCATTCATTTTCCTGATTTCATCTTCGGTCATCAATTCAGGATCAACTTCAAAGTCCTTACCCACCGTAGCGTAAATACGCTGAACCTGGTAAGGTTTAAGAACCTTTTCAAAAAAGTATGGCACGGCAAACCGTTGTATGCCTACAAAAACTGCCCAGAAACCAATAATAAAAAACAAAAGAGACCTATTCCTGCGAAACTGGCGTCTCAATACAAAAATAAGGATACCTGCAAAGACGGTAAGCATTACAGCCAGTATGTCAGGATCTAAAAGCAAAGTCAGTATTACCAGGAATGTCAGGGAAAATCCAATCCATAAAACGGTAGAAGACATCCCCTCCCTGTACATAACGAGAAAGAATGAAAGATAAACTAGTGCCAGTCCTGTTTCGCTCTGCAAAACAGCCAATACTGCTGGTCCCAGAATAAACAAGGAAGCCAATACCTGAGAGCGGAGTTTTTTAAAATCCATGTCTAGGGAGGAAAGGTATTTGGCTAAGGCAAGGTTGACAAATAATTTACACAGTTCGGCCGGCTGAAACTGAAAACCAGGAAGCCTGATGATAGACTGAGTTCCTTTGATATCGGTATGAAATGGGAAAACGAGCAACATTAAAATGATACCGATAATATAAAAGATATTGGCAGTTGCAGTAAAGAACTTACTGTCTGTGAGGAGGATAAAAACGGCAAGGATTATGCAGAAAAAGAAATAAAGCATCTGACGGCTGTAATCGGTGTTAAACGACAAAAACCCGTTCAAAAGATCTTCATTTCTGTATGTTGTTGCGAAAATGCTGGCAATACCAGTAATAACAAGTAGCGTATAGACAATTACAACGCCCCAATCTACCCCCTTTGAAATATCAAATGAACTGTTCCTCATATTCTGATTTAATGGCAACAAGATGCGTGAATGGTATCTCGCCCTGTTGCCGGCGGTCATTATTTTTGCCTGACATTGCAGTTGCGCGCATGATTACTTTTTTCATCTTTTCCCTGCGCAATGAATCAAGTCTGTTTCTTTTTTGCTTTACAATAGGGATAATAATCTCCTCCTGCTCAATGCGTTCTACTTCTTTAAGACGGGTAGCAGACAGCGAGTCTTTGAGGTATTGCTCCATTATCAAACCAGCCATAGGACCAGCCCAGGTTGCACCGAAACCACCATTCTCAACAATCACAGCAACAGCTATTTTGGGATTCTCAACAGGTGCAAAGCAAACAAACCAGGAATGATCATCCAACTTTTGACGCCTTCCATATATGATGCCATAGTTTTCGGCAGTCCCGGTTTTCCCGGCAACGGATACACCATTGATCCTGGCAATGCGTCCAGTTCCTGTTTCAATTACATCCTGCATGCCCAATTGAACTATGCGATAAATTGTGTCAGGGATGCTGGTAACCTGATGCCGCTTTTTATAAGGATTCAACAAGGTATCTGCAGCAGTTTCTCCATCAATGGCTTTGACAAAATGAGGTGTATAATAATACCCTTTGTTAGCTATAATACACATCAGATTAGCCATTTGCAGTGGTGTGGCAGTCATTTCACCTTGACCGATACCAAGAAAAACATTGGTACAGGAGCTCCAGTTATTGCTATAAAGCCGATTGTAAAATCCCGTATCTGCAATCATCCCCTTATCCTCACTTGGCAAATCCACTCCAAGCTTCACACCCATTCCAAAAGAATTCATATATTCCTTCCACTTAACATAACCCTTATCAGCACCTCCGGGAATGCGCGGGTTATCAATCGCCAGCCGATAAATGTGAGAGAAATAACTGTTGCATGAATTGGCCAGCGCCACCCTTAAATTTCCGGCATGGCCGGCATAGCTATGGGTACATTTTATGGGACGCCTGCAACCATAATAAGCGCCATTGCAGTTAATACCAAAATCAGGCGTTATGACTTTTTCATCAAGTGCGATCAACGCTCCCATGGGCTTAATGGTTGATCCCGGTGGGTATTGTCCCTTTATTGCTCTGTTGAAGAGGGGCCTTGCCGTATCCCGCAACATCCACGAAAAATTATTTTTGCGGAGGCTGCCAGTAAGCAGATTCGGATCATAGGTTGGACCGCTCGCCATTGCTATGATTCCACCTGTTTGTGGATCTATTGCCACAATTGCACCCAGTTTATTCTTCAATAAACGTTCAGCAAGTACCTGTACATCGATGTCAATATGTGTTCGCAGGTTTCTGCCAGCCTTGGCAAGGGAGTCAAACTTCCCCTCCTCATAACGTCCGACTATTCTATTCTTATTATCCTTAACCTGAAACCTCACGCCACGCTTCCCCATGAGGATTGGTTCATAAAAACGTTCCAAACCGCTCAACCCCATATAATCACCCATCTGATAGAAATAATTGGTCCTTCTCAGGATATTTGAATCTACCTCCCCCACATACCCCAAAATATGAGCAGCAGACTTAAAGGGATAAGACCTGATGGGACGCTCCTGAAGGAAAAATCCAGGCTCAAAACGGAAGATATTTTCCTGCAATTTCACAAAGGCTTCCGTGTTCAGGGATTGTTCAAAAACTGTTGGCCTGTATCTTCCATTCCTGATTATGGCAGCAATGACACGATCATGAAATGCCTTTTTATTGATACCAAGAATCTGACAGATACCTGCAGTATCAAGCCCACGCAAAAGATTAGGCTGTACCATCAGGTCATATGTTTTGGTATTTTCAAGGATAGACTTTCCTTTCCTATCGAAAATTATTCCACGCTCGGGATAAACGATGCTCTTACTTACTGCATTATCCATCGCAAGCAGGTCGTACCTTGAAGATCCAAGCTGAAGAAATATAAGTCTTACAGCCAAAATCAAAAAAGAAATAGCAATTATGATTCGGATTACATTTTGTCTTGACTGATAAAGTACAGGCATAAAGGCATGGGGTTACCTGCAAATTTACTGATTTGAATGGTTAACGGTTTCTCGAATTTCTTTTAATAAACAAATCAATAATAATAATAAGGAAAATGCTGACAACAGATGTGGCAGAAAGCTTTCCAAGGAAATAAACAAAATTACCAAACTGCATCCACTCGAGGAGTATGAGGTAAAAATGATGCACAAACGTCATGGTAAAAAGGTAAATACCGTAGGTAAACAAACCCATGGTTTTACGATCCGGCTCCTCCGCTCCCCAGTCAGTCTGCTCCTTTGGCAACAACAGGTTAATCAGGAACGGCCTAAGAAAGCCTATCAACACACATGATGCAGCATGTAAACCAGGAGTAATAAAGAAGAAATCTGCTAACATTCCGGTTGCAAAAGAAACCAATAACAATGGAGCTCTACTGATTCGGAATGGCAACCAAACAATAAATACAAAATAAATATAGGGAACAATAAACTGATGTAAAGGCGGTATTCTATTCAAAAACAATACCTGAAAGGCCAGTAATAATATAAAACGGATAATATGCTTAATCCCCAATGTCATTCTCTGATTATGGTTTTATTCATCTGGTCAATCTCATCTTGCAACCCATTTTTGACAACAAAAGCGTGCTGAACGGTATTGAAATCAACAGAAGACCTTACCCACAACAGATAGGTATTTGTCTCCTGGTCTTTCTCAACCCTTTCTACAACACCAATCGTATACCCAGGTGGAAACTTATCAGAATATGGACTGGTTACAACAGTATCTCCTTTACTGACTTCAACGGTAGTAGGAATTTTTCTAAGGTTCAGCAATCCAGGATCCTTGCCATCCCAAGATATCTCTCCTAAACCACTTCCCTTTTTTAAAACGGCAATGACCCTGGACTGCCTGTGTAATAAGCTCATTACGGTAGACATGTTTGCACCTGCACTCACTACAGTTCCGATAATCCCATCAGGACCAACAACTGCCAGGTTAGACTCAATGCCCTGATTCCTTCCACGGTGTATGATCATATAATTTTGCTGAAGAAAAACCGAATTTGAAATAATCCTTGCCGGCAAAAACTGAAACTGCCCCCCCACTGAGGTACTGTCAACCTGGAATGTTTTTGTAACAAGCGTTGAACCCGTATCGGGCAAAAAATTTCCGGAAGGCAATAAGGATAGCAACCTTGCATTTTGCTCGCGCAATCTGTTATTCTCAGACTGCAATGTTAAATATGATTCTACTTTGTCTGTATTCCTGTAAACAGCTCCTGCAATGTCGCTTGCAACCATATTCAAAGCTGACTCATGAAATCTGTTGAAATTGAACAGAGAATACAATGAAACCGACTGTAAAGTCAGAAACAGCATGAAAACTGAGTTTCTGAGCAGAAAAAGATAAATGTTGCGCATGGAGTCACATCCTCCTGTTTAAACTATTCCAATCATCTCATGATGAATGGGAAATGCTGATAATTTTTGAGTGCCAATCCTGTTCCCCTTACAACACTCTTCAGTGGATCTTCTGCAATATGAACCGGCAACTTGATTTTTTGAGCAAGGCGCTTGTCCAATCCCCTTAGCAGGGCTCCACCACCAGTAAGGTATAATCCACGGCGATAAATGTCCGCAGCCAATTCAGGAGGTGTAGTTTCCAATGCTTTCAGGATGGCTTCCTCAATTTTAAAAATCGACTTATCCAATGCCTCAGCTATTTCCTGATAACTTACCATGATTTGTTTCGGGATACCTGTTACCAAGTCTCTTCCATTTACAGGCATATCTTCAGGTGGATTATCAAGATCCTTCATGGCAGCACCAATAGTAATTTTAATCTGCTCCGCTGTTCGCTCACCAATCAAGAGGCTGTGATATCTTCTTAGGGCTTCCATGATATCTGCAGTGAATTCATCTCCCGCAATACGAATGGATTGATCACACACGATACCAGCCAGTGCAATAACAGTAATACCGGTGGTTCCCCCTCCGATATCAATAATCATATTTCCAATCGGTTCTGCCACATCAATACCAATACCCAAAGCAGCAGCCATAGGTTCATGAATGAGGTAAACTTCCTTGGCGCCGGCTTGTTCAGCACTGTCCCTAACAGCTCTTTTCTCAACTTCAGTGATACTTGATGGGATACAAATCATCATCCTCCAGCTCGGCGGAAACAAAGGCTTTTTGGGATAGATCAGTTTAATCATTTCCCTTATCATAAGTTCTGCAGCGTTGAAGTCTGCAATCACCCCATCTTTCAAAGGTCTTACTGTACGAATACTTTCATGCGTTTTTTCATGCATCAACAATGCCTTCTTACCCACAGCGAGCAAATGCTTTGGATTATTCCGGTCAAGCGCCACGATGGAAGGCTCATTCACCACAATCTCTTCATCATGTATAATCAATGTATTGGCTGTTCCGAGGTCAATTGCAATATCCTGGGTAAACCAAGTAAATAGTCCCATCCTTTCTTAAATTTACTATCTGCAAAGTTGACATAAATAACCCAATAAACAATCATGAATTTTACAGTGGTCAATTCATGAATTCATAGCCAATATCTTTTCTGAAATTCATCCCCTCAAAGGAAACGGAATCAATGCCCTTTAAAGCCCCTGCAATGGCGTCCTGAACAGAATCTCCCATGGATGTAACGGCAGCCACCCTGCCTCCATTTGTCAACAACTGTCCATTAATTTCTTTTATCCCTGCCTGAAAAACCATCAGATTGGTACCGGATAAATCCGCCATACCGGCAATTAATTTTCCCCGCTCAAAATCACCTGGGTACCCTCCGCTGACCAATACAACCGTTGTGGCAGTTCGCTCATCCATCAAAACAGGTGTTTGTCCCAGCTCACCGGCAGACATATCCAGGAACATCTGCACCAGGTCAGACTGAAGCCTTGGCATAACCACCTCGGTTTCAGGATCACCCATCCTGCAGTTATATTCTATCACATAGGGTTCTCCGGCAACATTGATCAA
>JBDLUZ010000049.1:0-11103 GCA_039805045.1 Bacteroidota bacterium
TCAGCGAGACAATTTTCATTGAAAGCATACTTCAATAGAATTAAAAAAGGGAAATTGACTGCATTCAGCGAAACCAAGTATGTACCTTACTTCGAGGACCCCATTGCCCGTTTCAGACAAGTTTTCATAAAATCCTAGTTCCCTAATTGATCCCTGTTAAGCCGCTTATTGATAATGCCCATTGCAACATACAGAACAGGTGATATCAGGAATTCCTGCATCGTTGCAGCAAGCTCCTTTGTCTTTTTATCAACCATACCAAATGCCCAGTCGTAAATTCCGATTGCCGTGATGGTAATAAGCAAACTAATATGGATAAAATGCCAAAGTTGCGACATCCATTTGTCTTCAAGCTTCCCCAAATGGTATGTTCCAACAAAGTAAACCAGTATTGTTACGCCAAACTTTATGATATGACGTAATTTTCTTGGTATATCATAGGTGAAAGAACGGTCTGCAAAAAGCAGGTAAAAAAGGGAATAGAGTATGATGATGATCACAAGTCCACCCACCCATTTGTTTCTTTCGCTATTGTACAGGTTCATGGCTTGTTTTAAAAACAGAAAGGTTATTGGAATAGCGCACCCAAAGTATAAAAATGGTACTGTAAACCATTATCTTAAATATATAATGGTGTGCCAGGTCAAAATAACGATCCCAATGCATCAGTAATGCACTAAGGCCCACACAACGCAAGAGGTTGACGATGTGAATAATAAGAACACCACCTATCAGGTAAACAACTTTTCGCTTGATAGTTGCCGGCATGCTAAGAATAAATCCAATATACAGGATGAAAAGTTCCAGTCCGTTACAATCATCAGCAATGTTGAGGAGATGTTTCCCGTCTTTATCAATTTTACTTACTTTGGCAATCTGGTAATCACCTTCCATCCTGGTAACTGCAACAACAGGTGTTGCCTTAAATCCTTTTGTTTGATACACCTTGTTAAGGATCCAAACTGACTGACTTCCAACAGTGTTGGTAAGTGGACCATCAAGTGTTCTGGGTTGAGCCCAGAAGAACAGGTAAACGAACTTCCAAATGGCAAAAAGAACAAGCCCCCTCAGCAAGAAAATTCTTACCTGAGGGGGAAATTGTTCAAAGGCCTTTTTAGGGGCTTCAAGGGCATTTTTCAGCATGCTGATTATGCCTTATTGATTTTGTTTTTGCGATTCTTTTGCAATCTACGGGCGCCATATCCCAGACCTGCAGCCAGGAGAAATCCTAAACCGCCATCTACTGGAATATCACCAGGATCAGGACCAGCATTGGCAGCGGTAGACATGTCACCGAAGGCCAATTCAAGTTTCTGACCGAAAGCCTCTGTTCCTGCACCGAAATCCAACTGCGGGAAAGATTGCTCATCAAAATATATTGTCTCTGTATTGTCCTGAGCGAAGGAAGTAGCTGAAAGCGATACTGCCAAAAGCGTCAGGGTTGCTATTTTTCGTGCTGTTTTGATAATCATTTTACTGTTTTTACAGATTAAATTTAACGTGCCTGACTGATTTAGAGTTTAACGAACCTGACGGTTTTGCTGTCGCCATTTTCGAAATTCACCTTCAGGTAATAAACACCATTGCTATTCAACTTTCCAGCTTTCAGCTCATGCTGAACAGAAGCGTCTGCAGGATTAATCTGTCCGTTAGACATTGCTGAACCAGAAGCAGAAAGTACACTCCAGTTCTTAGCTTTAGCACTTGGGTGTGAGATAAGTGCTTGAATAGTTTCAGACCTAACTGGGTTATTCAGTACACGAACAGTAACTTCTTTGCTGTTATCTACTCCTTTGGATGCAACATGGTTGATTGCAAGAAGGAAACGTCCTTCTTCTTTCAAGTCCTGCATTTTGAAAGCATAGTTCAACTTACCACCAACCATTGGGATGGTTTTGTTGTCTTTTGTATCAATCAATGAAACAGTGTTCAGTGAATTCCATGATCCTTCAACAGCAACATCAATAGAAGCAGCTCCTTGTTGTGGTACTGAAAGAGTCAGTGGATAATACCTTTTCTCTGCGCCTGGAGTTTTGATAGGAGCATCGAACTGCACAGCCATTTCATCCTGCTCACCTGCAAATTTAACATCAGCACCTGCAGACCTGCCCATTGATAATGCATCATATTTGCTATCGAAAGCTGCAGTTGCATCAGATTTGGAAAGGTCAAGGTAGATATCAGCAGGAACGGTGTTACCTGTTCCGGAAGTCCTAACCCTCAAACCAGAAAGTTGAGAAGAAGCACCTGAACCCACACGCTGACTGGCAATATCAAGTCTCTTACCGTTGCGGGAAAGATGATCAGCTGCACCAGCCTCAGTGGACTTCGCAGATTGAGCAAAAATGAGAGACGGAGCTACAACCCTAGAAGTACCTGATTTTACAAAGAAGGCTGCACCTGACTCAATGTAACGGCTACCGTTTCCTGTAGAAACACCGGTGGTTGAGTTATAAGTGCTCCAATTAACTGCCTCAGGATTCCAACGGTAAACGGTTGAATCAAGATTTGTCTTGGTAATACCTGCACTGTTCCAGTCGATAGTTGAAGCAAAAGGATTACCAACAAGATTCCAACCGGCTGTTCCAAGTTGAAGTGTTTTGGTGAAACTTGCACCTGACTCATTCAACAAACCAGTTGAGCTGATAGTGATTGCATTGGCAAGTGTACCATTCTCAGGTGTTGCACTGGTATATAACCAAGCAGCAATACCCTGACCAGGACCTACCTTTTGAGTAGCAGCTGTATAATGAACATAACCTGCATTTGCTGCAGCATTTCCAGTACCATAAACAAGATCATCTCCTGCAGGGTTGAAATACTTCAGAGTAGGCAAAGTGAAATCATAATTAAATCCAGTCAAATCAGAAATCGCAGCTGAATCACTCAGTGGGAATCCGAGGAATCTCCATTGCTGTTTCCTTGATGAAGGAATATAGCGCTCTACAATCACATTACCAGCAACGCTAGAGCTGTCATTGTGTGAAGCAACACGCGCAGTTCCTGCCAGAGAAGACAACAATTTAATCTTGCTATCAGCAAGAATGGTACCTCTCATTGGTGTAACCACCTGAGCAATATTTACTGTATCAGCAAGGGTGAGGGTGTCAGCATGGTATAAATCTACTGTGAGGCTTCCAAGTGTGTCAGCGTTAAGCGGACCAAAAGCAACACGCTTACCGAAAGTAAGATCGGTCATTTTAGCATAAACATTGTTTTCCAATGGTTCCATGCTAATCTGGCTGATAGCCCTGTTGGCTACAACACCAATGAAAGTTGATTGACCAATGAGTGATGTTGAATCTCTTCTAATTACATCAGGACTGCCATCTTTAAACTTAATTCTGAGGTTGAAGCGTCTGTGTCCATTGATTTCAGCAAAACCTAAGTCTGTAAAACCAAAAAGACCAGAGAATGCGGTAACATCTTCAGTTCCTATCATATCCAGAACCAGTATTACTCCATTATTAGAACTTCCAACTGTAAGGAAGTTAATAAGTGGATCAACAGTACTGTTGTAAATGATTGGCTCACCTACAGAGGTGGATGCAGAAACGTCAAACGTTGCAGTTGCATCACCAAACTCAATGGTACCATAACCGGGTGATGCCGGATTTTCAAGTGTACTGAAGTCTTCAAAATACCTGGCTGGGTTAGCGCTGAATTCCAGCGTATGCTCAGCAGCAAGCTTGTAAATAACTGCACCTGGGCCACCAGCATAGATTCCGGAAGTTGGACTTCCTACAATCAATCCGGTTCCGGAAACCCTTCCAAAAACATTGAGGGTTTGACCATTCAGGTTCAATGTTGCACCTGCATCAATTGTGAGGTTGTCAACTGAAGTGTTAACTGACAAAACAGGAAACCTGTTAACTGGTACTGGCGGCAATGGAACTAATGTAACAGGATCTACTACTGGAAGTAATGTAATAGGATCTACTGTAACAAAAGACGTAGAAATTTGGATTCTTCCAGTATCAGGAGGAACTGTACCTTCCCGCCAGTTGGTGGCATCATTCCAATCCGTGGAGGTGGCACCAGTCCAAACCTGCTGCGCTTTCAGGCCCATCACTGAGAGGCCTAAAACTGTTAAAAGGGTGAAAATCTTTTTCATAATGTTCAGAATCTGAGAATAAAGAGTTAAAAATTAGACAATCCGGGTGTAAATTAAGTTAAAGTTTATTAAAATACAAGTTGTCGACCAACATTTAAAAACGAACACCTTGGTTTTTTATTGCAATTAGTCGTTGAAATGCAATAAATTGTGTGTCAATCCCTGCTTTTCATGCACAAGTTTGCGCTCATCACTTTGTTTAACCTTTCAGCATATTTGATATGTGCCCAGGAAAGGCCTGATTCGGTTTCACAAAACAGTCTCCTTTATTCAGGCACTGAATATGTCAAACAATTCAATGAATCAAGGGGTAATCCCTTTTTCCCAGTAAAAAATACCAGAGGAAATCTCTCTTACAATGGATTTACCTATAATAATATAGAAATACTTTATGATTGCGAAGACGATATTCCTATCATAAGAGATATGCAAGGCCTGCTGAAATTGAAGCTGATCAGGGAAAAACTGGAGGCTTTTACAGTGGACAACCACAAATTTGTGAAAATCAAGCTCCTGAGCAGTCAGGGTGAGTTCTACGAAGAGATTTACAGGGGTAAATATGCCTTATTGATGCAGTGGCAAAAAAAACAGGAATTGGATGCACAGGAAATAGAACGGTATGTGCTTAAAAAAACAATTTTTATGTTGAAAGACAATGATATCACTCCCATATCTAGTAAATCAGACCTGTATACCCTCATACCGGGCAAAGAGAAAGAGCTGAAAAAAATGTACAGAACCAATAAGCTAAATTTCAAAAAAAATGCACTTACTGCTTCAGAAAAAATGATTCGCGAAATTGAAAAAATGGGCTGGTGAAAAAAATTACATTAATCGTCTTCATATCCTGCCTGGCAGGAACGGCACTCTCCCAGCAAAAATCTGCTTTTGACAGTCTTGCGATAGCACTGGAGAAAAAATTTGATGTACATATTTATTACGAGACAAAGTTTACCAATGGACTGGATGTAATTCCGGCAAGTGGAAAACTGGAGGAAGTCCTGAAAAAAACGCTGGAAGGTTCCGGCCTTAGTTTTTATATCGATAAAAATAAAAGGGTATTTGTTTTCAAGGGCTCACCGCTTTCGATACCGCTTGCATCGGATTATTTTAACCCTGCTGGTCAGCGCACTGTAGCAACATTGACAGAAACTGCACAAACCGAAGTTTTTAACATCCCGGAGGAAGAAAACAAGATTTACACAATAGGTGTTAAGGGTGGAACTGGAAATACCGCTTTGATATCCGGATATATCAGGGACGTCAGAAATGGTGAACCTATAAGCGCTGCCTCAGTTATCATAGATGGCACACAGGCCGGAGTTTCAACGGATGCCTTTGGCTACTACTCTATCACTGCTCCAAAAGGCAGGCAGGTTCTGAAAGTAACAAGCATTGGCATGAAGGCGGCAAGCCGTCAGCTTAATATCCAGGGAAATGGCAAACTTGACCTGGAAATGAGCGAAGAAATCAGGAGTCTTAAAACTGCTGTCATCATTGCAAACAGGCAATCCAACGTCAGGGGGATGCAAATGGGCGTGGAAAGGCTTAGCATTAAATCAATCAAACAGATTCCAGCAGTATTGGGTGAAACAGACATCCTGAGGTCACTGCAAACACTTCCAGGTGTTACATCTGTAGGTGAAGGAACTGCAGGATACAATGTGCGTGGCGGAGGGGCAGACCAAAACCTGCTGCTTTTAAACGATATGACCATCTACAACCCTACACACCTTTTTGGATTCTTTTCGGCGGTTGATCCGGAAGTGGTTCGAGGCCTTGAATTGTACAAAAGTGCCATCCCTGAAAGACTTGGTGGCAGAATTTCATCTATCATGGATGTGGGCACCAAGGATGGCAATTCAAAAAAAGTTACTGCAACTGCCGGTATAGGTCCCCTTACAAGCAAATTTACCGTAGAGGGTCCCGTTGCTTCTGAAAAAACAACATTCCTGGTAGGCGGAAGAACCACATACTCCAATTGGTTTCTAAAATACCTCCCAGATGCAACCTTCAGCAGAAGCAGTGTGAATTTCAGTGACCTGCTTGTACACATGACCCATGAATTTTCTGACAAAGACAAGATTTACCTGTCGGGATACCTAAGCAGCGATGTGTTTAGACTCAACCAGGATTCTACCTACAGCTATGCCAACAAGAACTTCAGGTTCAAATGGAAACATAATTTTTCAAGTAAATTTTATCAGGTTTTTTCTGCTGGCATGGACCAGTACAATTATTCCGTTAAAGGGAGAAATAACCCGAAAGACGCATTTGACCTGAACTTTGGAATGCAGCAGTGGAGTGCGAAAACAGATTTTAAATATGTACCCAATAACAAACAGGAAATAAATTTCGGGGTTCAACATATCCTATACAACCTGGAACCAGGTAAACTATTGCCTACAGATACGGCTTCATTGGTAAGTTCAAAAATTCTGCAACGAGAAAAAGCGACAGAATCAACAATTTATCTGGGAGACCAGTACAGACTGAATAATAAATTTTCCCTCCAAGGCGGAATCAGGTATAGCTTCTACAGAACTTATGGAGCAAGGTCATCCTTTACCTATAAACCAGGTTTACCTCGCAATTCAGCCAATATCAGTGGCACAGAATCCTTCGGGGAAGGGGAAACCATTCAAACCTATCATGGACCGGAGTTCAGGGTTTCAGCAAGATACCTGCTTACAGCAAGGACATCGTTCAAACTCAGCTTCAACACCCTGAGGCAGTATATTCACATGATTACAAACACCACTGCACTCTCCCCAACAGATATCTGGAAATTGAGTGACCATTTTATCAAACCTCAGATCGGACAACAAGTTTCACTTGGTTTCTATACGCAGCCCGGCGACAAGGGAGATGAATTCTCAATAGAAACCTATTATAAAACAAGCAATAACTATCTCGATTATAAAAGTGGTGCTCAGTTGGTATTAAATGGCAATATCGAACAGGATGTACTGAATACCCGTGGCAAAGCTTTTGGTGTTGAAGTTTTGTATAAAAAACCAATGGGTAAACTGAACGGCTGGTTAAGCTATACATTCCTGAGAAGCTTTCTCCAGGTAAATGACCCGATTGCGGGAGAAGTTATCAATAAAGGTAATTTCTATCCAGCGAACTTCGACAAACCCCATATTGCAAGCCTTGTGGCCAACTATAAATTCACACAACGCTTCAGTATTTCACTGACATCAACATACAGTACAGGCCGGCCCGTAACTTATCCGATAGGTGTATTCAACATGGGTGGTGCTCAGCGGGTTTACTATTCTGAAAGAAATGCATTCCGAATTCCTAACTTCTTCAGAACAGATCTTTCAATGATCCTGGAAAACAACCATAAATTAACACAGAAACTGCATGGCTCCTGGACTTTCGGCATCTACAATGTTACTGGAAGAGATAACCCCTACTCAATTTATTTTGTGACCGACAGCAGACAAATACGGGGTTACCAGCTTTCAATTTTTGCCAGCGCAATACCATTCGTAACCTTTAACCTGAAATTCAGATGAAGAGACTGGCCGGTGTCATACTGATCTTAACAATACTCAGCGGCTGTACCAAGTCGTTTGAACTTCCCGATACCAAACCAGATAACTCTGTTTTGGTGGTAGAAGGCAATATCCAAACAGGGGGAACTGTAGAAAACACCTTTACCCTTAGCAGAGTCAAGGCCCTGTTTGAATTTGATGATATCCCGGAAGAAAATGCAAAAGTTGAAATCAAACAGCAAAATGGTCCCAGATGGCTGCTGACCCACAAAGGAAAAGGTATTTACAGCTCAACCCTTAACCTCCCGGCATCAGTTCCACTCGCGTTGCAAATCACCACGGCAGATGGCAGGATTTATGAAAGTCCCTTCCAGAAATCTACCGTGACACCGGAAATAGATAGCGTAACCTGGAAGCAGGAACCCTCTGGTGATGTTCGGTTGTTTGTCCATACAAAGGACCTCGCTAACAAAACAAGAAATTACAAATGGACCTTTAGCGAAACCTGGGAAAGAAGAGCATGGTACCAGGGGCTATATGAATTTAAAAACGGCGACATCATTCCACGTGCACCTGATGATCAGATTTATACCTGCTGGAATACTGCACAGGCACCTTCGTTTATCATCGCCAATACCAATAACCTGGCAGATGATGTAATAAGCTACCAGCCACTGTCTGTAATCACAAGACCCTCTGAAAAACTTTACATCCGTTACAGCATTCTGGTGCAACAAATTGGTTTATCCCAGGAAGCTTACGACTATTGGGAAATACTCCGGAAAAACACGGAACTGACAGGTACTTTATTTGACCCGCAGCCATCAAGGATGCCTACAAATATTACCTGTACAAATGATGCTGCAAGAGAGGCTATCGGCTTTGTTTCAGTTGGAAATATTACCGAAAAAAGGATTTTCATCATGAACTCCGAAGTCAATCTCTGGCCCAGTAGAAATGAGGCTGCATCCTGCGATGCCTTCGAATTCGGAAAATTCCAGGCTGAGCGATTTCTTAGCCAAAATCCGATTTACCTTCCTGCCTATTTCATCACAGCAGGTGGCGGCTTTGGCGTTGCACTCAGGCAATGTGTAGATTGCAGACTCACAGGCGGCGTGAACATTAAACCAGACTTTTGGTAACCATGAAATCATATACGAAATTATTTTTACTACCAGCATTGCTGGTTTCAGTTCAGCTGTTTGCCCAGGAATCAGCTATAATCAGCACTGAAATTCATTCCAATCAACAAGTCTTTATTACCGGCGAAGATATCTGGCTCGAAGGCAGTATGCTTCAAGGAAATACATCATCCAAAAGCATTACCGTAAGGCTGATAGACCGCAATGGCGAATCGAAACTTGAAAAAGATTTACAACATAAGCAAAATAAATTCTCCGGCTTTTTGCCTGTTCCAGAAAACCTGATTTCTGATTACTATTTCCTTGATTGTTTCATTAAAGGAGAAAAAACAAAGAATCAGATACAACCTGTTATAGTCATAAACCCCAAAATTCCGCCTGTCTTAAATTGTCTGCCAGCTGTAGGAACAAATTCAGAAAATACAGCGTACAATGCCCGGATAAGTATTCAGTCAGATAAAAATGAATACCTCCAAAGAGAACCTGTACAAGTAAATATAGGAGGACTCAACTCATTTACAGATATTTCAGTAACAGCAGAAAGAACAGACAGGCTGTCTGACCTGATTCAACAAAACACCGTGGGATTCAATAACATTCGCCTTCACGAAGCCACCGGTTTAAAAGAAGAGGAGGGGCATGTTATCAAAGCAAGACTAATGACAAATGGCAAACCACAGTATGGATTTACATTACTGGCCGGCATAAAAAGTCAAAGGTCAAACATTGCCTCTGCCAAAACAGATAACAATGGTATTGCTACATTTATTTTACCCTCCAACTTTGAAAATACACAACTGATTATTACAACTGAGAAAAAACTGCCCAATAACAGCCAAATTGAAATCTTAAAGTCTACAAATACAAAGGAACCCATCAGCTTCCCATGTCTACAGCTGAATGAATACATGCGTGAGGACATTGAACAACGTATACTCAACAGCAGCATTAATTTCAGGTTTTATGGAAACAGCACAAAAGCTTATGCCATTCCGGAAAGAGACACTACAGATTTTTATGGGAAACCCGACCAGCGCTTTTTGCTTGATGAATATGTTCGCTTCCCCAATATGGAAGAAGTCATAACCGAAATAATTCCGGAATTAAGGATAAAAAAAGAAGGTGGTAATCTCTTTTTGCAAGTCCTGAATATCCCTTTCAAGACATTTTTTAGCGATCAGGCCCTTATTCTTGTTGATGGCGTTCCAGTTTCAAATGCCAGGGAAATATTGGATGCAGACCCTTTAAGGATTCGCAGCATTGATCTGGTAACCAGACGTTATATGTTGGGAGTCACTGAATTTCCAGGAATAGTTCACTTCAAATCTTATAAGCGAGATTTAGCCGGACTTTCCCCTAACGCAAATAGCCTTACCTCGGCGTTCAGTGGATTACAAGAATCAGCAAGTCTGCAAGCGCCTGTTCTGACTGATGCAAAAATGCCTGATATGCGCAATTTACTGCTGTATGAACAAAATATTATGGCAGATGAAACTGGTATGGCACATTTCAAGTTCAATACTTCTGATGCACCAGGCACTTATACCATCAAGGTTCGGGCAATGACTCTAGGAAAACAGGCAGTCCTCAAGCAATTGAGCTTTAAAGTCAAGTAGATGAAGTACAATCAACCATAAACTTTAAAAAAGACAAACAAACAAGAGTTGCCATTAGATCTTGTCTGTTTACTTATCTTTGTTCCCATGAAACTGTACAACCTGTTCATTAAATTCCGTCTCCAGATTGGCATCATTACCCTTGCTTTGGCCATCCTCGTTAACTTTACCTCCGGATTCTTGCCGGCATTAGCCCTCTACATCATTTCTGCACTGAGCATATTCACCCATTTTTTTATTGGTCCACTCAGACTCATTCAGGAATACCTCGAAGAAGGTGATTTTGAAGGGGCAGAAAAAATTCTGAATGGCATCAAGTACCCTGCCCTGCTCTATAAACCAATCCGCTCTGTCTATTATACCTTAAAGGGCAATATTGCGATGACCCAACAGGATTATGACTCTGCTGAAAAACACATGAAAAAGAGCTTGGATCTTGGTCTGCCTATGAAGGAGGCTGAAGGTGCCAATAAACTTCAACTTGGCATGATGGCCATGCAGCGGGGAAACATGAAAGAGGGTGAAAGCCTTATCAGATCTGCGATTCGTGTTGGCATTCCTGATAAGGAAAGCTCCGCAATGGCTTATCTCCAGATGTGTCAGATTATGATGCAAAAAAGGGAATTCAGGGCTGCTAAAGATTTTTTCAAAAAAGCAAAAGCCCAGAAACCCACAACTGAACAGGTTGTAGACCAGATTAAACAAATAGAAAAATACATATCCAG
>JBDLUZ010000050.1:0-11157 GCA_039805045.1 Bacteroidota bacterium
GGAGGCCTCATCAGGATGGAATTTATCCACTTTGGCCTTACCTGTTTCCGGGTCAATCGGTTCTTTTAACCATACAACTTTACCTTGGTATTTTTCGCCATTTTTATAAATGCGGACCATGGCATTTCCCTCGCCTGTTTTCCAAACTCCCTGGATTGAATCAGGGTTATCCTCCAATGATGGCGTTGCGGCGCTAAGAGAGATAAGCAGACTAATTGAAAGAATACCAGCAAAAAGATTTTTAAAAATCATATGATCATTTAAGCTGAACAGTTTCATTTTATATAGTTTTTATAAATATTGAGACCAAATATATAAACTTTATTCCCTTGTTACATAAAATGGATTGGATAACGCAAAGCAAAACGCCCAGGTTTTAAACCCGGGCGTCTGATAAATGATAATCTGATTTGTGGAGCTGGTGGGATTCGAACCCACGTCCAAACATATTCGCCGAAAGCTTTCTACATGCTTATTTTGGAATTGATTGTAGGGAATTTGCAGGAACTTCTTTTGATTCAGCGGAGTGACTTGGCAAAGGCAGGCCCGTCAGTCGGCTATAATGGGTGCGCTAATCTCTGATTAGGCAGCCATGGCGTAAGTATTCTCGCCTTTTATTGTTTTCGAGTTCAGATTAAAGTGCAACATTCGCAACGCACTGCATGCTTACTTTCAAAGATCTACGCTGTCGATACCGGTCAGCCCCGTATAATATTTACAAAGATACAAATTTAAAAAGTTACATACAGAAATATGCAGAAACTATTGGTTGTTCGAAAGGGAAATGATACATTTGCACTCCTAAGCCCAGATGGCGGAACTGGTAGACGCGCTAGACTCAAAATCTGGTTATCGCAAGGTAGTGCAGGTTCGATTCCTGTTCTGGGCACAAATAATCCTCAACTTCTGTTGGGGATTATTTATATAAAAAAGGAACTGGATGTCTCCAGTTCCGCGATACAGCAGTTTTTGACCCTTTTTACGAAGCCTTATTGTCTGCTTTAATCTTACCGGCATCAGCAATAAATACTGTCAACCGACTGATACAATATTACTATTTTCATGTGCCTGTTTCCCAGAATGTAGATCAGTACCCTGCATGAGTCTAATCATCATGGACCCTCTCCTGGTGGAGGCACTTCAACAGGAGGCGTTTCAAAAGGATCTTCCTCCGGAATATCATCCGGGGTGATTTCAGGAATTAAAGGATCCTCAGGATCTATATAGGGCTGGTACTCCGGACTATCAGGAGGTACGATCTCAGGTGGTGTATCTGGTGTTTGATGCTTTTTCTTAGGCATTCTATTTTTTCTCAAATAGAACCGATTCTCCACTACTAATTCCAATTCAGTGTCATGTGATCCGGTGATTAAAACTTCATGCTATACTGATGATGGTCAACTGGCAGCCAATAATTCCAGAATATCTTGCATCCTCATCATAAAATCTAATGCCATGTCTATTGTAAAAGTCATTGAAGTACTCGCAGAATCACCTAAAAGCTGGGAAGATGCAGCGCAGCAGGCTGTACATGAGGCGTCCAAAACAGTACATAACATCAGGTCTCTGTACATAAAGGAACACAGTGTTGTGCTTGACAAAAACAATAAAATAGAAGCATACAGAATTAATGCCAAACTGAGTTTTGAAGTTGAAACTCAGGAAAAAAACTTATCTGCAAAGGGCTGATTTTGAATTAGCTTTGTTCTGTTAACCAGACAAAGATGAATATAAAAAATAACATCCTCGAAACCATTGGCAACACCCCGTTGATCCGGCTTAACAATATTACCAGATCACTCCCCTGTCAGGTACTGGCCAAGGTCGATTATTTCAACCCGGGTAATTCCATCAAAGACAGGATGGCGCTGAAAATGGTTGAGGTAGCAGAACGGGAAGGGAAACTGAAACCCGGCGGAACTATTATAGAATGTACATCCGGCAATACCGGAATGGGACTTGCTTTGGCAGCAATAGTAAAGGGGTATAAATGCATCTTTACTACAACCGACAAACAATCCAAGGAAAAAATAGATATTCTACGTGCCGTTGGTGCTGAGGTGATTGTTTGTCCAACCAACGTTGAACCTGAAGACCCGGGAAGTTATTATTCTGTAGCCAGAAGACTGGCAAAGGAAATACCCAATTCATTTCACGCCAATCAGTATGACAACCTCGCTAACAGGTTGGCGCATTATGAGTCCACCGGACCTGAAATCTGGCAACAGACAGATGGGAAAATCACCCATTTAATATGCACTGCTGGAACAGGTGGAACAGTTACAGGTACAGCCATGTATCTAAAAGAAAAAAATCCGGATATTCAAATCTGGGCTATTGATGTCTTCGGCTCTCTGTTGACAAAATATTACCGGACGGGCATCAAAGATATGAGTGAAGTCCACCCATACATATCAGAAGGATTTGGTGAGGATTTTGTTCCGGAAAACTTTGATATGTCTGTAATTGATCATTTTGAACAGGTTACAGATAAAGATGGGGCTATCATGGCCAGGAGGCTTGCAAAGGAAGAAGGTTTATTTTGCGGTTACAGTGCGGGCAGTTGTTTACAGGGACTTATGCAATTAAGCAATCGGTTGAAACCTGATGATATCGCTGTTTGTATATTTCACGATCACGGCAGCCGTTATGTTGGCAAAATATACAACGATCAATGGATGATGGAACGAGGATTTCTTGAAGTAAAAACTTTCAAAGATATCGTGGCCTCCCGTGGACAAAAACAAAAATTAATTGTAGTTACTCCAGATCAACCCATAGCAGATGCTGTTGGGTTGATGAAAAAATATGAAATAGAACATATTCCTGTCATGCATGGAAATGAACTGATTGGCTCTATCAGTGAAAACGGGATTTTCCAGAAAATGTTTTCAGACAATAACTTCAGCAAAGAAATGATAGGCAATGTGCTTGAAAATGCCTACCCTATGGTTGATTATAATTCACCTGTTGAGAAAATAAGTAAACTTATCAGCAAAGAAAATGGTGCCGTCTTAAGTAAAGATGAGACCGGAACGCTTCATATTATCACAAAATATGATATCTTACAGGCTCTTGCTAACTGAAAACGTAAAAATACTCATTCATCTTGCGTACTTTCACACCAAATTGGGTAAAAACTGAATCCTGATAAAAGGGCGGTTTTGCTCTTGTTGAGAGGCCAGAGATGAATTATTTTTGTATCAGAAAGTTAATCGAAAAACAAACGGACTAAAAAACCAACCATCCTGAAAAACCAAAAACCATCCAATTCCTTTGAACTAGTCCCTCGTTTATTCAATAAATTTTCTAAAAATATCCAACAATCCAACAACTGAAAAACCGAAAAACCGACAATCCAGAAAAACCAAAAAATCCAATCATCCAAACAAAAACCAAATCCAGTATTTCCAAACATCCTAATCAAAAACCAAACATCCAATTGTCCTAAAGCCAACTCCAATTCCTAAAAAACCAAGGTACAGAACCGTGAAACGACATCATAACAATCCAACTGGCTGAAAAAGACATTAAGACCCGGTGTTCTCACCGGGTCTTTCATTTTAAATTATACCTTTTGTTGTTGGCAATGCATCATGAAAGGGATCTTTTCTTACTGCCATTCTGATGGCTTTGGCAAATGCTTTAAAAATAGCTTCAATTTTATGGTGTTCATTTTCCCCAGAACAGGCAATATTGAGGTTACATTTTGCTGCATCTGAGAACGACTTGAAGAAATGAAAAAACATTTCTGTTGGCATATCGCCTATTTTCTCTCTGCTGAAGCTCGCATTCCATACAATCCAGTTCCTTCCTCCAAAATCTATTAAAACTTTAGCCTCTGCCTCGTCCATAGGTAACGCAAAGCCATAACGCTCCATACCTCTTTTATCTGATAAAGCCATGTACATGGCTTCTCCCAGTGCGATTCCTGTATCCTCAATTGTATGATGCTCATCTATGTGCAAATCCCCATTTACCTCTATGCTCAGATCCATTTTCCCGTGCCTCGCTATCTGGTCAAGCATGTGGTCAAAAAATCCTATGCCTGTTTTTATATTTGCCTTGCCAGAGCCATCAACATCAAGCTTGATTGCGATTTTCGTTTCACTGGTGTTTCTTAAATGTTCAACCTTTCTTAATCCATTTTTAAGGCAAGCATAAATACTAGACCAGTCTTGTGTTTCCAGCATCACTGCCGATTGTAGTTCGGGTGAAAGTTTATCCAGTTCGATATATCCTGCTCCACCAGGATTGTTCAACAATATACATTTACATCCGAGGTTGCTTGCAAGCTGAATATCTGTAATTCTGTCGCCTATCACAATTGACCCAGCTAAATCATATTTATCAGCCTGAAAATAATCTGTCAACATACCCGTGCCTGGTTTCCTGTTCGGGGAATTCTCTTCCGGAAGGCTGGGGTCTATATACACAGCATCGAAAGCAATTCCCTCTCCAGCAAGTGTTTTCATGATATGGTTATGAACCGATTCAAAACTTTCCATAGGAAATGAACTGGTACCTAATCCATCCTGATTGGAAACCATCACCATTTCAAAATCAAATTCCCTTTTTATACGAGACAGATACTGAAATACCTCAGGATAAAAAATCAGTTTGTCAAAACTATCTATCTGAAAAGTTGGTGGAGCCTCGAGGATAAGTGTCCCATCCCTGTCTATAAATAAAACTTTCTTCATGGCGTTGTAGTTTGGCTGTATCCGGCAATTTGTGTGATTAATTTCTCATTCTCAGCTGTAGTTCCAACTGTAATCCTCAAACACTGGTCGCATAACAATACATTGCTCCTATCTCGCAATACAATTCCTTTTTCCAAAAGATAATTATACATGGATTTTGCATCTCTAAATTTCACGAGGAGGAAGTTGGCGTCAGACGGATAAACAATCAAAACCTGTTCACACGTTAAAAGGTCAGCTTCAAGCTTTTGCCTCGCATCCACCAAAACACGTATCATGTCATTTACTTGATCAACTTCATCCAGCGCTTTCAGAACCAAATCCTGCACTGGCTGACTGATATTGTACGGCGGTTTTACCTTGTTCAGGTAACCAACTATATCCGGAGAAGCAAATGCCATTCCAAGTCTTAAAGCTGCGAGTCCCCATGCCTTGCTAAGTGTTTGTAATACTACCAGATTGGGATAATCAGGTAAGTCGGTAACGAAGGAACGCTGTCTGGAGAAATTGATATAGGCTTCATCAATCACAACGAGTCCATCGAAATTATTCAACACCATTTCAATATCCTGCTTGTCAATACTGTTGCCTGAAGGGTTATTGGGTGAACAAATCCAGATTATTTTGGTATTCGGTCTGATGGCTTCTTCAAGTGCTGGAAGGTCAAGCTGAAAAGTGGATGTAAGGGGAACCCTATTCAGGCTTATATTATTGATATTGGCAGAAACTTCATACATACCGTATGTAGGTGGACATATGATAATTTCATCCATACCTGGTTCACAAAAACACCTTAACAGTAAATCAATCGGTTCATCACTTCCATTACCAAGAAAAATCTGTTCAACTGGAACCTGTTTGATTGCGGAAAGCTTCTCCTTAATTTTCCATTGCAATGGATCCGGATACCGATTGTACCATTTCAGCAGAGGAGAACCCAGGGAATTCTCGTTTGCATCGAGAAAAATACTTGCATCTCCCTTAAACTCATCACGTGCAGAAGAATAAGGCTTGAGTGCTTTAATATTGTTTCTGACTATATTATCCAGTCTAAACATCTTTCAGGGATTTAATTCTGATTCTTACAGCCTCAGCATGAGCGTCCAAACCCTCTGCTTCAGCCATGGTTATAATTGTTTGACCTAGTTGCTTTATACCTTCAGCGGTTATCTGTTGAAATGTTACTTTCCTGACAAAACTGTCTAAACTTACGCCACTATAAGCCCTTGCATATCCATTTGTAGGCAGGGTATGATTGGTTCCGCTAGCATAGTCGCCAGCACTTTCTGGTGTATAATTACCAAGGAATACAGACCCTGCATGCTTAACCAGTGAAACAAATTCACTGGCTTTATCTGATGCGATAATCAAGTGTTCTGCAGCATAGGCATTCACAAGTTCCAGGCCCTCATCCAGGTTTTGAACAAGAATTGCTTTGCTATTCTCTAGAGCAGATGCAGCTAAATTTTTGCGCTCCAGGCGTTCAAGTTGAATCTCCAACTCCCGAAGGGCTTCTGTTAGTACAAATTCAGAATCAGAAACCAAAAATACCTGTGAATCTATGCCATGCTCGGCTTGGGATAGTAAATCTGCTGCAATGAATGCCGGGTTGGCTGTTTCATCAGCGAGAATACAAACCTCACTCGGACCAGCAGGCATGTCAATAGCAACACCATTGAGTTGTATAAGCTGTTTTGCAGCGGTAACATACTGGTTACCCGGACCAAAAATCTTATCCACTTTGTGGATGGATGCTGTACCAATTCCCATTGCTGCAATTGCCTGTGCGCCTCCAACTTTATAAATCTCTGTTATTCCGGCTTTCTGAGCAGCATATAAAATGGCAGGATTGACCTCACCATTTTTGTTCGCGGGTGTGCACAAAACAACTTCTTTACAGCCAGCAAGCTGCGCAGGTATACCCAGCATCAACACGGTTGAAAAAAGCGGTGCAGTACCGCCGGGAATATACAAACCTACTCTTTCAATGGCAATTGATTGACGCCAGCAAACTACTCCGGGAAATGTTTCAACTCGCTTTACAACATCTACCTGGCTAGCATGAAATCTTGCTATATTACTGAAAGCCAGGTCAATAGCAGCTTTTAATTCACTACTCAATTTACTTTCTGCAAGTCCTATTGTTTCATGGGAAACGCGCAGTTCACCTTTGAGTCCGCCATCAAACTTATTGATGTATTCAAAAAGTGCAACATCCCCATTCGTCTTTATATCTGATATGACTGTACTAACTGTTGCCATTAACGCACCGCTATCCAATTCAGGCCTGGAAACAAGCTGACTCCAGGTCTCTTTTTCCGGATACTTAATGATTTGCATAGGATAAATTTAAATAATCATTTTTTCTATTGGAACAACCAGTATACCCTCCGCACCGGCCTCTTTAAGTTTTTCTATTCTATCCCAGAATTCATCTTCGCTCAACACACTGTGAACACTACTCCACCCGCTTTGGGCAAGTGGTAAAACAGTTGGACTTCTCATCCCGGGAAGAATAGCAATAATTTTCTCTAACTGTTCATTAGGCGCATTTAGGAGAACATACTTTGTTTTTTTCGCCTTCTTGACAGCCCTTATCCTGAATAACAATTTATCCAGTATGGATTGTTGTGCTGGAGTCAAGTTGGATTTCGCAACCATTACAGCTTGAGACTCCAGGATAATATCCACCTCCTTCAAACCATTCATAAACAAAGTGCCACCACTGCTTACAAGATCGGCAACTGCATCAGACAGTCCAATTCCTGGAGCTATTTCAACTGAACCACTGATTTCATGGATTGACGCATTAACCTGATTATCAGATAAATAGCTCTTTACTAGAGCAGGATAACTGGTTGCTATGCGCTTGCCTTCAAGATCTTGTATGCCATTATATTCAAATGTTTTGGGAACCGCAATGGAAAGGCGACATTTTCCGAAACCCAGCGACTCTACAGTAATAACTTTTCGACCTTTCTCAAGCAACACGTTTTGTCCGACTATTCCGATATCAGCTACCCCGTCTTCTACATACTCAGGAATATCATCATCACGCAGGAAAAAAACTTCTAACGGAAAATTTTCTGAAACAGTCCTCAGTCTGTCTTTAACGTTTCTGAGATCAATGCCACATTCTTTGAGCAATTGAACTGAATCCTCATAGAGTCTGCCTGATTTCTGAACGGCAATTCTTAACATAGATTCGATTTTAAATTAAAATAAAAAAGGCTTACCATTGGCAAGCCTGAATTATGTATACACCATATCTAGGCCCACCTAAGGGATAAGATGATGATGAGTATGTATGTTTGCTGACACGTTGCAAAAGTAGTATTGAAAAACATTACTGCCAAAAATCAGGCATAATTTATAAAATGGTACTAAATTGAGTTTATTATGAAAAAGATACAGATTTTGCCGCTTACCTGCTTGATGATTGCCAGTTTCTTGGTTCTGAACCTGAACGGGCAAAACCAGCTTGATAAATGGAAGTTGGTATGGTCTGATGAATTTGAGGTGAATGGACTTCCAGACACCACCAAATGGGGATATGATACAGGCGGACATGGATGGGGCAACAACGAGTTGCAGTATTATACTGCAAAAAGATCCAAAAATGCCCGTGTTGAAAACGGAGTACTCATAGTTGAAGCCCACCAGGAGCCTATAGAAGATAAATCGTTCAGTTCTGCGAGACTGGTTACAAGGGGAAAAGCATCTTGGAGTGAAGGAAAAATTGAAGTACGGGCCAAGCTCCCTTCAGGAATTGGAACCTGGCCTGCAATCTGGATGTTGGCATCTACTGTTCCGTTGCGCTGGCCTGAAGATGGAGAGATAGACATCATGGAGCATGTTGGATTTGATCATGGCGTGGTTCATGGCACCATTCATACCAAGAAATACAATCACATCATCGGAACCCAAAAGGCCAATCAGATCAAGGTTCCAGATTGTGCTGAACAATTTCATACCTATCAACTCGAATGGAACAAAGACGTGATGAGAATTGGAATGGATGGCGTCTATTACTTCAACTATCCCAATGAAAAATCAGGAGTTGATGCTTGGCCCTTTGACAACAAGATGTACCTTATCCTAAACCTGGCTGTTGGTGGCAACTGGGGAGGACAAAAAGGCGTAGATAAAACAATATGGCCCCGGAAAATGGAAGTCGATTTCGTTCGGGTTTACCAACACTAATCAAAATAATCAAGCTTGAATATGAATAAAATAACTTCAGTTTACGTATGTATTGCGCTCATAATGAGCTCTTTAAGTGCTAAATCTCAATCTGCTAGGTGGCAGCAGCGTGTTCATTACAAGATGGATGTGGTAGTTGATGCCGGTGGGAATAAATTTGCAGGTAAACAGCGGCTGGACTACTGGAACAATTCACCAGATACGCTACGGGTATTATACTATCACCTCCAGTGGAATGCATTTCAACCAGGGAGTATGATGGATATGCGCAGTCAGGAGATCGGGAAAAGGATCGTAAGAGGCAGGCCGGATTGGGACGCACGCGTGAAAGATAGGATTTCCAGGTTAACGCCAGAAGAAATCGGCTATCAGCAAGTAAACAATCTCCGGGTAAATGGAGAGCCGCAGAAAACAACCCTTTATGAAACGATACTTAAGGTTGAGCTCTCCAAACCCATACTTCCACAATCCAAAGCACTGATTGAACTGGATTTCAATGCCCAGGTTCCTGTACAGATTCGGAGAAGCGGTAGGGATAACGCTGAAGGTGTTCGGTTCAGCATGGCTCAATGGTATCCCAAACTCTGTGAATATGATGAACAGGGTTGGCATCCTACCCCTTATGTAGCCCGTGAATTCTATGGTGTCTGGGGTGATTTTGATGTGAACATTCAGATCGATAGTAAATATGTTGTTGCTGCAACAGGCTATTTGCAAAATGCGCATGAAATAGGATTCGGATATGAAAAGCAATCCGCCTTACCATTGAAGGTAGGCAAAGGGCTTACCCATACCTGGAAATTCAAGGCTCCCAATGTTCATGATTTTGTTTGGGCTGCAGATCCAGGCTATATCCACAACTCCAAAACCGTTCGCAAAGGTCTCGTTCTGCATGCTTTTTATAAAATTGATTCTGCAGCCCTAACCAAACAATATGAATCCTTACCGGCCAGAATGAAGCAGGGAACAAGTGCAATGAAATTCATTGCAAACTATAAAATGGAATGGGACAGTGTCTTGGAGCTGGCAGCAAGGGCATTACCCTACATGGATAAATCATATGGGGAGTATCCATATAAACAATATTCATTCATTCAAGGTGGTGACGGAGGTATGGAGTACCCCATGGCAACATTACTCAAAGGGGCTGGAACCGGTGTTGTGATTCATGAATGGATGCACAGCTGGTATCAAATGATGCTCGGCACCAATGAATCTTTATACGCCTGGATGGACGAAGGCTTCACCAGTTTTGCAGAATCGAATGTGCAGAATTACCTCAAAGGCAACACAGACTCTTTTCCCCATCAGGATGCTTACAGCTCCTACATTGCGCTGTCAAAAAGTGATTATAATGAGCCACTCACCACACATGCCGATCATTATGCCACCAACAGCGCATACAGTATCAATGCTTATTCCAAGGGGGAGGTATTTATGGAACAGCTGGGTTATATCGTAGGTGCTTCGGTCAGAGACAGCATCCTCATCAAGTACTTTAACACCTGGAAATTCAAGCACCCCCAGCTGAATGACCTGATTCGGATTTCAGAAAAAGTAAGTGGCATTCAGCTAGATTGGTACAAAGATTTCTTTGTGAATACCAATAAAACAATTGATTATGGCATAGACAGCCTCTGGGATGAGGGTGGAAAAATGAAGATCCGCTTCAGAAACAATGGAACAATGCCAATGCCCCTTGACGTTGAACTTCTATTCAGAGACGGTCACAGGGAGTCAGTATATATCCCCCAGTACCTGATGTTTGGATTGAAAGCCAATGAGGAACCTTCAGTAACTAGAACAGTTGGTGAACCTTGGAAGTGGACTCATCCAACATACACTATTTCAATCGACAGAAAACTACTGGATCTGAAAAAAATTGAAATAGATCCCAAAATGAGAATGGCAGATACTGAAAGACGAAACAATAAACTGGAATTGAACTGGTAAGAAGACATATCTAGCTTGAGAACATACTATCAATTTCAGTAAATAATTCAATAAGCCGGGAGAGCATCATGTGCATTTCATGATCTGTTTTCCCGGCATTTTCATTTTCAAAATCTTCAATAATCGTATCCAATCCAGTTATACCTACAGCTTGAATCATCATTTTTTCACGATGCAGAATTTTTCTTGCAGAACTCCAATCCATCGTAATCAAGGCAAGTTTCCATTCCTTGATGGCTAATTTCACTTCTTCAGCAAGATATTGCATAAGTTTTGCTGCCTTTGACTGATTGTTACC
>JBDLUZ010000051.1:0-11069 GCA_039805045.1 Bacteroidota bacterium
AAATAACTATTTGTTTGTCTCACTAATCGCATACAATCCTTTATAAAGTAAGTCGGGGTCTGCAAATATCCTGTTTTTTAACAGCCTCGCAAAATAGCTACAATCCCCTCCGGTTAAAACGACGTTAAAGTTGGTGTATTTTTTCGTATATTCCTCAACAATTCCTTCAATTTCCTTTGCCATGCCCATAACTACCCCACTAAGGATGTTTGTCTTGGTGTCATAGCCTACCAACGGGAACTCCCATTCTTTTTTAATTACCGGCAGCAGGGCGGTATAGTCGTGGAGTGCATTGAAACGCATTTCCATTCCCGGAGAGATGCTTCCGCCCAGAAACTGATTGAACTTATTGATGAAGTTGAAAGTAATGCAAGAGCCCAGTCCGATTACCAGGTTGTTCTTTCCCGGAAAGAAATGTACCATTGCCGCAGACAGAGCCAATCTGTCTGCCCCCACTGTTTCCGGTTTGCCACGTGGTGTATCACGGATGAAAGGATTGACCTGTCTGGTTTGAACAGGCTGATGATTTCCCTGGTTTGTTCTACCCCGTCATTTTCAAGTACAAAGCTTTCTTTGATGCTACCGTCTTCAAAGAGGGCCGCCTTCAGACGGGTATTGCCAAAGTCCAGACAAATGGTACGCATCTTATAATCTGTTTTTGCAAAGGTGTGGTAAATCGGCATAATGCGGTAATTTTACATGATAAAATGGATACTACCCTCATACATCAGGCGGAATGTGGCGATTTCAGGAGTATTGCCCGGTGTATTTCACTGATAGAACATCATTCGGATGAGGCACAGCGAATCATTTCAGGGCTCCAAATAAATTCCGCAGTTCCTGTAATAGGCATAACCGGTCCTCCGGGTGCTGGTAAAAGTACCCTCGTTGATGCGCTTATTGCTACATACATAAGTGATGGTAAACAAATTGCTGTGTTATGTGTAGATCCATCATCCCCTTTTCATTCCGGGGCTCTTTTAGGCGACAGGATCAGGATGAACAGGTGGTATGAACATCCGCAGGTGTTTATACGTTCTTTATCCAGCCGGGGCTCATTGGGTGGATTGCATCCCGAGATTGGCATGATCACTGATTTCCTGAAGGGGTGTGGGTTTGATCTTGTTTTGGTGGAGACTGTGGGTGTGGGACAATCTGAAGTGGAAATAGTGAGGCAGGCTTCGGTAACCTTGCTCGTACTGGTGCCCGAGTCTGGTGATGAAGTGCAGTTTATGAAATCTGGGTTGATGGAGGCAGCAGATATTTTTGTGGTCAATAAATCAGACAGACCCGGTGCGGATCGGTTTGCATCCCGTTTGCGGACAGTACTCCATGCTGGAACACGCGTCTTTGCAATGCCCGATCCCGTTGTCAGTATCGTTGCCACAGAAGAGAAAGGCATTGAACAACTTAAGGAAATGATAACTTCATTCATCATAAACAAAAAACAATAATATGGAAGAGATGATCCCCAACGAAGGCTTTCCGATAGCCGCTAAAAAAGAACCTTGCTGTGTGCAGACAGAAGCTGGCAAAACGTATGCCTGGTGTACATGCGGACTCAGTGAGAAGCAGCCTTTTTGTGATGGCAAGCACAAGCAGATTGAAGGCAAGCCTTATGCCAGCCTGAAAGTGACATTTGAGGAAGCAAAGGAAGTATGGCTTTGTCAGTGTAAACAGACCAAGAATCCACCATACTGCGACGGCAGCCACAATCAGATCTGAGATGCGCTTTAGCGCTACTGCCTGGCAGGATTGTTTACTGAACACCTAACGAAATTGAAGACTGATTTCCTTGTCATAGGTTCCGGTATAGCCGGATTGACATACGCCATCAAGATGGCCGAAAGATTTCCCGATCAGGAGGTTTTGGTTGTTACCAAAACCATTGCTGATGAAACAAATACGAAGTATGCCCAGGGAGGTATTGCTGCAGTGTGGGATGAGCTTGAAGATAATTTCAACAAGCACATTGATGATACACTTGTTGCAGGAGATGGTTTATGTGATCCGCATGTTGTTGATATTGTGGTCAGGGAAGGTCCTGAACGCGTTAGGGAGATAATAGAATGGGGTGCCCGTTTCGACAGGGATGCTGATGGTGATTATGCTTTGGGTATGGAAGGCGGACACAGCGCCTCGAGGATCCTGCATTACAAAGACCTTACCGGAAGCGAGATGGAGCGGGCCCTCATCAGTATGATTCGGACCAAGACCAACATCCGTGTTATCAGTCATTGTTTTGTGGTAGACCTCATCACACAACACCATGCCGGATACCTGGTTACCAAGTCTACGCCAGACATCACCTGTTACGGCGTTTATGTATTGAACCTCCATACCGGTAAGATGGAGCAGATCCTTGCCAGGGCCGTTATGCTGGCAACGGGAGGGAACGGGCAGGTATATAGAACAACAACCAATCCGCCCATTGCCACCGGCGATGGTGTGGCTATGGTCTACCGTGCCAAGGGCAGGATTGAAAACATGGAGTTCATCCAGTTTCACCCCACTGCTTTGTATCAGCCCGGACACAAAGGACATGCGTTTCTCATTACCGAAGCTGTGCGTGGTGATGGCGGCATCCTCAGGAATAACCACGGGGATGCTTTTATGGAAAAGTATGATCCCAGGAAAGACCTTGCACCCAGGGATATTGTTGCCAGAGCGATAGATAATGAAATGAAACGCAATGGAACAGAATGTGTTTGGCTGGATTGTAAACACATGGACAGGGAGAAGTTCCTGCATCATTTTCCATCTATCCATGAAAAATGTTTGTCGCTTGGCATCGATCCACTTAAGGATTTGATACCAGTTGCACCGGCAGCACATTACAGTTGTGGTGGTATCAAGACAGATGAATGGGGACAAAGTTCTATTCACCGGTTGTTTGCAGCAGGTGAATGTGCGTCTACAGGCCTTCATGGCGCAAATAGATTGGCAAGCAATTCGTTGCTCGAAGCCATGGTTTTTGCACACCGGAGTTTTCTGGAAGTAAGTGAAAAATTTGCAGAGGCAGAATCCAAGAACGACAAGCTGGTTTTTCCTGACTGGGATGCTGCAGGAACCACTGCGCCGAAAGAGATGATTCTCATTACACAAAGCTTGAAAGAATTGCAGGCACTTATGACAGATTATGTGGGTATTGTTCGCAGTGACACCAGGCTAGAGCGTGCAAGCAGAAGGCTTGACCTGTTGCATGAAGAGACCGAGCGCCTTTATGAGCAAACCATAGTATCACCTCAGCTGTGTGAGTTACGCAACATGATTACCATTTCTTACCTGGTTGTGAAGAGTGCACAATTCAGGAAAGAGAGCAGGGGATTGCATTTCAATACAGATCATCACCACAAGTCTGATCTTGTTCAAAATATTGTGTTATGACGAAGCTGAAGGATGGTGTACTGTATGCATTACTTTACCTATTCTCATTGATTCCTTTGAGGGTAATGTACATGATCAGCGATCTGCTGTCTGCGCTGGTATATCACCTCATCGGATACCGAAGAAAAGTTGTACAAGACAACCTAGCCATTGCATTTCCTGAAAAGTCTGAGCAGGAGCGCAGGATTATTGCCAAACGGTTTTACAGGAATTTTACGGATACGATATTGGAGTCCATCAAACTAATCAGTTCAGGACAGGATTTGATTGACAGGATGTTTGTAGCTGATCCCGAAGTATTTAAAGTATTTGAAGGCACAAACAAAAACATCCAGATTCATGCCATGCATAATTTCAATTGGGAGATTGTGAATCTTGGTGTGTCGAAGCAGATAAAGTTGCCTTTTCTCGCTGTTTATCAGCCTATTATCAATCCTTTTTTTGAAGCATTATTCCGGAAGATTAGGACGAGAAACGGTACGGTTCTGTTACCAGCCAACGACTTCAAACATAATTTCATTCCGCATCAAAATCAGCAATATGTACTGGCTTTGGTAGCAGATCAGAACCCCGGAAACCCCGCCAGGGCTTGGTGGGTGAATTTTTTCGGTAAACAGGCTCCCTTTGTAACTGGTCCGGAGAAGGCCGCCCGCCAGCGGGATACTGTTGTTGTTTTTGGTCATTTCTTCAAGCTCAGGAGAGGTGTCTATACCTTCACCACAAAGAAAATAACAGATGATCCGGCAGCCATGGCACCCGGGGAGCTGACCATCAGGTATCTGGATTATCTCGAGGAGAAAATCAGGGAGCAACCAGATAATTACCTGTGGAGTCACCGGAGATGGAAACATCCGTTCAAGCCCGAATACCAGGAGCTTGTGTTGGAGCGGCCATTGAAATAGAAAAAGGCTTATCTCAGGAGGTCGTTGACCATCTGATTAATAATTTGCAGTCTTTCAATGTTTAGCTTGTAGTGCATGAATTTGCCATCTCTTTCAGGAAGAACGATGCCTGCCCGGCGTAAAATGGCCAGGTGTTGACTGGCAACAGATTGTTCCAGCCTCATCTCAACGAAAATTTCTGTGACAGAAACAGTTCCTTTGGTGTCGATAAACCTGATCATTTCCTGCCGCAGTTTGTGGTTGATGGCCCTGAAAACGAGGGAAGCTTTTTTGATGGGCAGGTACTGAAGTGATGGTGCTTTTGCTTGCAATTGATTCGTTTTGGGGGTGGTTTTATTAAAATCACGTGATCCCTCACTGTTGTGCTTAGGCATAGGTGGTTGGCTTTGGTGTTATTCGGTTACGAATATAAGGCTAAATGCAATTTTTTAAAAAAATGACTGCATTTAATGCATTTTAGTGCCGTGAAGGGCAGGGATTAATCTTTTTTTACCATGGGTTGGGTGCTGTGAAAACCTTTGAGGTAGAAAGGTTCAGCGGTTATCAAATTGGCAAAATTTCCTATTTCAAATGCTTTGAAGGCGAGGGTATTGAAATGGCTCGCATCCTGACAGACTGCTGGGAAAAGCGCATTGGCATGCAGGCATTGCTCAGACCATTTGGCGGCACCGTCTCCCATGAAAGCAATCCTGTTTGATTCCAGCAAAGCCGAAAAACTGCTTACTTCAAGAATCAGGGGTGCCGGTTTGTTGATGTATTCCAGGTTTTTATTGTACACAGCAGTGAATACTTCCATTCTCCTGGCATCAATCATTGGACAGATAAGGTCTGCCTCAGCATCTCTGTTGCCGTAAGCTATCCAATCCAGGGTATTGATACAGATTAGCGGAATATTCAGCGCAAAACAAATTCCCTTGGCTGCTGCCAGGGATACCCTTAAACCGGTATATGAACCCGGTCCGTTCATTACTGCTACAGCGCTTAAATCTGATAGTGCGATGTTTAGTTTTTGGCACAATGCCTCGATGGCCGGGTGAAGGAACGCAGCATGTTCGAGCTGAGAACTGTTGGTCTGCAGTTCCAGTAATGCACCGTTTACGCCAATCCCTGCAGTTGCTTCCCGGAGTGCGGTATTGATTTGCAAAATACAGGTATTGGCAGGTGTGGTCATACTTGTGAATTAGTTTTGCAAAAATAGGTTGTCAGAAACCAATTATCTTCGCTTTATTAAATACTTCATCATGTCTAAACAGATTATCAATACAACAAATGCACCTGCTCCGATCGGGCCCTATAACCAGTCAGTTAAAGCGGGTGGATTGCTTTTTATATCCGGACAAATAGCCATGGATCCTGCAACTGGAAATATTACAGCCGAGGGTGTTGAAGCCGAGACACATCAGGTGATGAAGAATTTGCATGCCATTTTGCAGGCTGGCGGTCTGGGGTTTTCTGCAGTTGTAAAGACAACTATTTTCCTGACTGATATGTCTCTCTTTGCAGCAGTGAACGAAGTTTATGCGGGTTATTTTGAAGGGGATCATCCTGCACGTGAAACTGTTGCAGTAAAAGGGTTACCAAGGGGTGTAAATGTTGAGATCAGTATGATCGCATCAGCCTAAGTCAAAATCCTTAAAAACTTTTTATGTTTTCGAAATATTGGGTTTTGATAATGTTGTTTGCGCTTTCTTGCAAGCAGGATCATACAGGTTATACGACCCGCTTTGGTGATCCGTTGTTGTATAACAAAACGGTAAAAACACTCAATAAAATAGTGCTGGAAAATAATTTTCCGCCTATGATTGCAGCACGCAATTATGCATATGCCAACATTGCTGCTTATGAATGTTTGTCGGCCGGCGATTCTTCGTTAGCAAGTCTGGCAGGCAGGATCAAGGATTTGCCTCAACTGGCTGGTCCGCCCGAAGGGAAGGTGATAGATTTTCAGCTGTCAGCCCTGCTGGCTTTTGTGAAAGTGGGTAATGCCGTTACGTTTCCTGAAGGAAGTCTGATGGATTACCATGCCAGGTTACTCAAGATGGCAGACAGCCTTGAAGTGCCTTCGGCTGTAATAAAATCAAGTCTTGTTTTTTCTGATTCTGTTGCTGCTGCTATTTTAAGGTGGAGTAAAGGGGATCATTATGCGGCCACCAGGGGAGCGTCTCGTTATTCCATCAACGATTCAGTTGGCCGCTGGGTACCCACTCCGCCAACTTATGAGTCAGGTTTAGAGCCGCACTGGCGGGAGATACGCCCTTTTGTACTCGATTCTGCCGCACAGTTCAGTCCTGGCAGGCCTCCTGCATTCGACATGCGTCCGGGTACAGTGTATTACAAATCACTGATGGAGGTAAAAAATACGGTTGACCAGCTTACTGATGAGCAAATGCATATTGCCGATTTCTGGGACGACAATCCCTTTAAAATGCATGTAAGCGGACATGTAATGTTTGCAACCAAAAAGTTTTCTCCTGCCGGGCACTGGATGAATATTGTGGGTATTGCTGCCCACAAGGCCAATGCCGATTTTGCAACCACCGTAACTGCCTATGCCCATACTGCTATTGCTCTGTTTGATGGCTTTATCAGTTGTTGGGATGAGAAATACAGGAGTAATTATGTGCGTCCGGAGACAGTCATCAATGAAAAGCTTTCCGGAGAATGGCATCCCTATATCCAAACACCACCATTCCCATCTTATACGAGCGGACATTCCACCATTTCTGCGGCAGCTGCAGAAGTGATGACCAGTTTTTTTGGAGATCAATTATCTTTTACAGACACTTCATTGCTTGAGTTTGGGATTGCCAACAGGGAGATTAAATCTTTTCGGCAGGCAGCGCAGGAGGCCAGTATTTCCAGGTTATATGGCGGCATTCATTACCGCTTCGACCTTGATTCAGGCAATGCAGCAGGAAGCAGGTTGGGGAGATATATAGTAGATAAATTGATTTCAAAAAAGGACTAAACTCTTGTTTGACTAGTTTTAAATTGAACTAAATTACTTGTTTATTGTTTTAAAGAACAGGTAAGGTATGTATTCAACAATTTTTGCAAAGCAACAGGTATTTTTCAATTCAGGGGTAACCAGGCCAGTGTCATTTCGCATCGCACAGCTAAAAAAGCTCAGGGCTGCAGTTGTATCCCATGATCAAGCTGTGGTAAAGGCATTGCATCAGGATCTGCGCAAATCTGAGTTTGAATCTTTTGGCTCTGAAATCGGACAGGTCATCAAAGAGATTGATTTTACCATCCGGCACCTCCATAGCTGGTCCAAACCCCTGAAGGTCCCCACGCCCCTGATGTTTTTCCCTTCAACAAGCAGGGTGCACAGGGATCCACTTGGCAATGTTTTGGTTATTGCGCCCTGGAACTATCCGTTTATGCTTGCGGTGAGTCCGCTCATCAGTGCCATTGCCGGCGGAAATACCGTTATAATAAAACCTTCCGAGGAAGCACCTGCAACGGCTGAAGTGATTGAGCAGATGCTTAAAACTGCTTTTTCTGAAGACTATATTGCTGTTGTGCAGGGAGTTGGCGCGGAAGTGATACCCGGTTTGATGCAGGCGGTCCGTTTTGACCATGTATTTTTTACCGGCAGCACGGCTGTAGGACAAAAAATCATGGAGCTCGCAGCGGCCAAATTGGTACCTGTTACCCTTGAGCTTGGCGGAAAGAGTCCCTGTATCGTTGATGCCTCTGCAAACATTGGTTTTGCAGCTAAAAAGATTATCTGGAGTAAGCTCATGAACGCCGGACAAACCTGCGTAGCCCCTGATTACTTGATGGTTCATGAGTCGGTTAGGGATGCATTGATCAATGAGATAAAGGGTCAGCTCGGCAAAATGCTTGGTGATGATCCTCAGCGCAGTGAAGATTTTGGCAGGATAATCAACAAGAAACGGTTTAGCAGGTTAGTCAGTTACCTTGAGCAGGGCCGGGTTATTGCAGGTGGACAGGCTGATGAGCAGGATTTGTACATTGCACCAACTATATTGGCTGATGTGCAGGAAGATGCAACTGTTATGCAGGAAGAAATATTCGGCCCCATTCTCCCCGTGATAACCTATCAGACCATGGATGAAGTTGTTGCCAGGATAGGGAAGAATCCATTTCCCCTGTCACTTTATATTTATGCTGAAGACAAGTCAGTGCAGGATTTTTATATCAATAACCTGAGATTTGGTGGTGCCTGTATCAACAACGGGTTGATTCACCTTGGTAATCCACACCTTCCCTTTGGAGGCGTTGGTCCGAGTGGAACAGGGCAGTACCATGGCCGGTTTGGTTTCGAAACTTTTACCAGACCCAAGGCAGTCATGCATTCTCCCAGTTGGTTTGATGTGCCCGTATGGTATGCTCCCTTTAAAGGCAAGGCTGCATTGTTGAGAAAGATTTTTAAAATAGGATGATCATGAGAAGTTTAATCAAGATAAAATGGGTGCTGGTTATTCTGGCAGTTACAACAATTGCCTGGGCATGTGCATCCTCCAAAACACAAGGTATGAGTACAAGACAACAAATTTTGAAAAGTGTATATCCTGTACTTACAGGCGTTACGCGCTTTTTTGGAGTCAACAGCAGGTCACTTCCTGCACAGCAAGCAGTATCGCCCACTGTTCCGGTTTATGATATCCCTTTTGAGCTGATTGACGGTACTCCAGCCAGTTTGGCGGCCTACAAAGGCAAAAAAATTGTGGTGGTGAATACGGCAAGTGACTGCGGATATACCGGGCAGTATGAAGAGTTGCAAAAGCTTTATGCAGATAGGAAAGGAGAGGTTATTGTTGTAGGTTTCCCTGCCAATGACTTCAAGCAGCAGGAAAAAGGCACTAACGAAGAGATAGCAGGTTTCTGCAAGAAAAATTATGGGGTTGAATTCCCGCTGGCCACAAAAGCTGTTGTGGTAAAGGGTAAGGAGCAGCATCCCCTATTCAAGTGGTTATCAGATCCGGATCAAAACGGATGGAACAAAGAAGCACCCGCGTGGAATTTCTCCAAATATATCATTGATGAGACAGGTAAGCTCATTGGCTATTTCGATCCCGGAGTGAGTCCACTTGGCGAGGAGTTTCAAAAGAACCTCAACACCAAACCTGATCAACCGTAGTTATGGCTGAACAAATGCTTGTGTTGGTTGATGAACAGGACAATCCAACCGGATATATGGAGAAAATGGAGGTACACCGTAAAGCCTTGTTACACAGGGCATTCAGTGTCTTTCTTTTCAACAGCAATGGGGAGATGCTCCTGCAGCGCAGGGCGATGAAGAAATACCACAGTGGTGGGTTGTGGACGAATACCTGCTGCAGTCATCCTTATCCCGGTGAAACGCCGGCTGAGGCGGGCAGGCGCAGGATGCAAGAGGAGCTTGGTTTTGAAACAGCAGTTCAGCCTGTATTCAGCTTTATTTACAAGGCAGCGCTTGACAATGAGCTCACTGAACACGAACTCGATCATGTGCTCATCGGTGAATATGACGGACCTGTGCATCCCAATGAAGACGAGGTAGGGGATTATTGTTACAAATCAATGGATGATTTGAGGAGCAGCCTCAGCGCCCATCCCCAGTTGTATACAGCATGGTTTCAGATTGCTTTTCCTATGCTGGAGGCGTATCTTGAAAAAAATAAACTGATGGCATATGCCGCAACGTAAAGCCATAGTCATAGGCGCAGGTATTGCCGGTTTGGCAACTGCTGTGCGACTCGCCGTTCAGGGTTTTGATGTTGAAGTGCATGAAAAAAATGATCAGGCAGGAGGTAAGATGTACCTCATTGAGCGAGACGGATTTGTTTTTGATGCTGGCCCTTCATTATTCACCCAGCCCGAAAACATAGAGGAGTTATTCGCATTTGCAGGTGAGGATATCCGTAATTATTTCAGCTATCGTTCTCTTCCACTAGCATGCCGCTACTTTTTTGAAGATGGTAAAGTGGTCAATGCCTATACAGATCAGCAAGCTTTTGCGAATGAGATGGAGCAGGTTCTGGGAGAGCCCAGTGGCAATATATTGCGTTACCTCCGTGATTCAGCAAAAGTTTATGAAAAGGTCGGCAGTATATTCCTTAACTATTCACTCCATAAATTATCTACCTGGCTTCATCCGAGGATCATTGGGGCTTTCCGGACGGTTAAACTTCCCTACCTCACCAAAACCCTCAATCAGTTTAATCAATCCAGGTTTAAAACCCCAGAAGCCGTTCAGATTTTCAACCGTTTTGCCACATACAACGGCAGCAATCCTTTTCAGGCTCCTGGTATGCTCAGCCTAATCCCCCACTTAGAACAGAATCAGGGCACATATTATCCTGAGGGAGGAATGATCAGCATACCTGATACACTCCGTAGGCTTGCAGAGAAAAAAGGTGTAAAATTTGTTTTCAACAGCAGGGTAAACAATATTGTAACAGATTCAGGGCGGGTAAGTGGTATCGTAGCCAATGGCGTTTTTATTCCGGCAGTTACGGTAGTAAGTAATGTGGATGCCTATTTCACGTACAAGAACCTCCTGGAGCGGGAGGATGGCGTCCGAAAGGTCCTGCGCAATGAACGGAGCAGCAGTGCTTTGATTTTTTACTGGGGGATAAACAGGGAGTTCAGCAACCTGCATCTGCACAATATTTTTTTCAGTGAGCAATACCGAGAAGAGTTTGAGCACATCTTCAGACACAAGCGGTTTTTTGATGACCCAACCATCTACATCAACATCACGTCGAAAATGGAGGCAGGCATGGCTCCTGAGGGGTCTGAGAACTGGTTTGTGATGATAAACGCCCC
>JBDLUZ010000052.1:0-11440 GCA_039805045.1 Bacteroidota bacterium
TGGAAGCTTTTGAAATTGCCGGTATCAAAGCTTGTCCCAGTAATGCTGCCGCTGAACTTCTTTCTAAGGCTGATTTTATTTCAACTAGGGTTGGGGGTGATGGATGCGTAAGAGAGATTCTTGAAAAAGTATTAAAAATTAAAGGTAAATGGGGAACTGAAAACAAAATAAGCAGTATATGAGTCACTTTTTTATGTATTTACGCTCATTTACCAGTTTAATCAGGATTCAAAACCTTGCTTTCATTGTTTTTACACAATATTTTTTCTATTTCTTTATATTGATTCCAATATATGCGGATAATCCAGGCAGTATCATACTCGGGTTGAGCGTACTTAACTGGCTTGTGCTGGCATCTGTTTTGATTGCAGGTGGTGGATATGTTATAAACGATTATTTTGACCTCAACATTGACAGAATTAATAAACCCCAGAAGTTAGTAATTGACAGATTTATAAGCAGGCGTTGGGCTATGTTTCTTCATCTAATTCTTTCTCTGGCTGGAATCTTAATCAGTGCCTATGTTGCCTACATACTGAGTAATCCATTGCTTTTGATTTTCAATCTGATTAGCGTTTTTCTCTTGTTTGTATATTCCAGCACATTTAAAAAGAAACTACTTACCGGAAATGTTATTATAGCGGCATTGTCTGCCTGGGTAATTATGGTTTTATTTGTGGCAATGTGTCAATGGAACCCCGGTACACTCTTGCCGGAATGGACTCCCCAATTGCATGAAGTGTATAAAATTGCTTTAGTTTATTCAGCTTTTGCTTTCATTGTTTCATTGATCAGAGAAGTTGTTAAAGACATAGAAGATGAAGAAGGCGATAAAAAAAATGGATGTAAGACCATGCCTATTGTTTGGGGAATCAAATCAACAAAAGTATTTATTGGTGTTTGGATACTTGTCCTTTTTGGGTTATTGACTGTTTTTCTTTTCAATCTGATTATTACTGGATGGCTTTGGGGTGTATTTTATATAATATTCGTGTTGTTCCCTTTTCTCTTCAGAATCTATATGGCTTTCAGTAAAGCGCTCATTAAAAAACAGTACTCCCAAATCAGTCGTGAGGTAAAGTTATTCATGTTAGCGGGAATCCTATCTATGTTAATTTATTATTTTTATCAATAATGCGCGAAATCATACTTGCTTCAGGATCTCCTAGACGGAAAATGCTTCTTGAATGGGCTGAGGTCAAATTTACTGTTCAAGTTGCGGATTGTGAAGAAATTGTAAATCCTGAAATGAAGCCTGAACAGGTAGCTGTAGACATAGCCATGTCCAAACTTTTGGCAGTTCGTTCAGTTTTGTCCTCAGCTCAATCAGATGCAGTTCTCATAGCAGCGGATACTATAGTTGTTTTGGATAATGAGATTATCGGCAAACCATCAAATCGCAGTCATGCTATCGAGATTCTACATAAACTTGCAGGTAAAACTCACAGGGTGATATCAGGTGTATGTATAGCTGATTCAAACAAAACAGAAGCGTTTTATGAAGAAACATTTGTACAATTTCATCCGTTAACATTAGCACAGATTACACATTATATAGATACCTATGCTCCTTATGATAAAGCCGGTTCCTACGCCATTCAGGAATGGATAGGTGTCGTGGGCATACATTCAATACGGGGTGACTTTTATAATGTGATGGGATTGCCAGTAAGTAGGGTGATTAAAAAGTTAAAGGAAGATTTTCACTGGAATAATTAGTTTTTTTCACATTTCTAACGCTTATTTCCTCCTTTTTAAAATTTGAAATTTCAGCAAATTGCTGAAATGATTTCCGAGAAAGCCTTGCATCGTTTTTGGTTGGATTCAATCTTAAAAATAGGATCCCTAACTACCTTTTGTGGTCAGTCTGTAGAAATTATTGAAATTGGTCATTACAACTTGGATCAGGGTCCGGATTTTCTCTTTTCAAAAATGAAGCTTGGCGGACAAACCTGGGTAGGTAATGTGGAAATGCATATTAAAACATCAGACTGGTTCAAACACAAACATCAACATGACCGAAATTATGCAAATACAATCCTGCATGTTGTTTGGCAACATGACCTGCCAGCCTTTGCACTTTGTCCAATTCTCATATTATCTAAAAATAAAATAGCACTTTCAATCATCGATCCACCCCCAAATTCTACAGCACTAACTGTTAAGACTGATGTTTTCAAGCCAGCATTGTCAGGGGATTTACAAATTGACTTTGAGTTATGGGGTAAAAACAGATTAGAAAGAAAGGCTGCGATGATGCTCAAAGATTTAGAAAAATATGATTTTGACTGGGATAAAACTGTTTGGGGATTGCTTGCCAAAACATTTGGTGCCCGTGTTAATGGCATGGCATTTTATGAAATGGCACATTCTATTCCTTTTTGGCTTATCAAAATGAACAGCTATGATAAATTTGCGTTGGAAGCACTTTTTTTTGGGCAATTGGGTTTTTTGAATACAGATCACAATGATAAATACCTCAGTTTTTTATTGGATACGTACCATCAATTTTGCTTGAAATACAACCTGAGACCGCTATGTTTTCCGGTATATAATTTACGTATGAGGCCCAATAATTTTCCCGCAATCAGGTTATCTCAATTGTCTGCCTTTATTTCTGGTGGATACTTTAATCTTCAGGAAATTCTAAAGGTTAAGGATATCAAAGCATTTAACCCATATGCCAGCATTCATACAAGCGCTTATTGGGAATCGCATTTTAATTTTAATAGGGAAACAAATAAATCACGCAAATACATAGGAAATCAAATGACACTTTCGATAATTGTAAATGTTTTTGTTCCCTATTTATATGCATACGGAATAGTTGCTGAAAAAGCTGATTTCATGCAATTAGCTGTAAACCTGTTAAATGAGGCTCAGCCTGAAGATAACAAAATAACCAGATACTGGTTTTCAAGAGGAATTCAGGTTAAGAATGCATTTGAATCTCAGGCAGTTCTCGAGTACAATCAATTTGAGAGAGGCGCGATTATCCCCAGTTAAAATCAACTTCCAGTTTAATATCCGGGTGAATGCTTTCCTTAACAGGACAAGTCCAGGCAATTGATTCAAGTCTTTCCTGTTCTTCAACTGTAAAATCAACCGATTCAGGCCAAGAAAACCTGATTTTTAATATAGATATCCTTCTTGGTGCAGAACTCATAATCTTTTCAGTGTGACAAGTTGATCCTTTTAACTTCAGTTCTAGGTCCTTTGCACGGATGGCCATAGTAGTTAGCATGCAAGCTGCCAATGATGTTCCAATCAGGTCAGTAGGGGAGAACCTTTCGCCTTTTCCCTGATTATCTGTAGGCGCATCTGTTTCAATAACAGAGCCTGATTGTAAATGGGTTGCTAAAGTTCTCAGGTCTCCGGAATATGTAACGCTCGAAGTCATTATTTTTTGTATAAATTTACTGAACATTCTGCAATTATGACACTACGTTTAATATCATCCATATTGTTTCTATTCCTTTTATCCTCTGTTAACGCTCAGATTAGTCGGCAGCAACAAATGGAAAAACGCAATGATGAAAGAGCTCAGAAACGGGAACGTATCAATCAGATGATTCGGAATGAGGAGGAAGGGGTACCATCATTTGCCAAGCATACACTTTTCAGCATCAAAACGCATCATGATGGCTATGGCGTGATTTTGGAAAAAGGATTTTCAGGATCTGCTTACAAGTCAACAATTTTTCAATTGGAAATAAGCGAAAAGCAACACCCCAAGGAAGAAAAGCAAACCACCACTGAGTATTCAAATACCGGCTTTGCTTTTTTCGGAAAACCATTTATATACGGTAAACAAAATATTTTTTATCAGGCTAAATTGGGGGTTGGCCAACAAAGGCTAATTGGCGGAAAGGGGAATAAAAATGGTGTAGCCGTGTATGCAGTTGTTGTGGGTGGATTTTCAGCTGGCTTAGCCAGGCCTTATTATATGGAGTTCAATATACCTGGTGAAGCAGTTAAAAGAAAATATTCTGAGGCCGACAGAGATTTATTCCTTAATCCTGAAAGGATAATTGGTGGCACAGGCCTTCAACTTGGTTGGAATGACATGAAGTTTATCCCCGGAGTTTACGGGAAGGGAGGGCTTCGATTTGACTGGGCTAGATTTAATCAGGTTGTTTCAGCAATTGAATTTGGTTTTGGTTTTGATTTCTACACCCAGAAAGTGGTACAAATGGTGGATAATCCAGGACGAAATTTCTTTCCAACAGGATATATAGGCCTTGTTTTTGGTAACCGGAAGTAATGTAACTTCGTGTTTTGGAATGATATGAGTTGTAATACTATTCAGAGCGCAGATACATCAGTTGAACCCAGACAGAAGAAACCCGATTGGCTTAGAGTAAGACTGCCTGTAGGGGAGGGTTATAAACATGTAAGATCACTTGTTGATACCCATAAGTTGCATACCATTTGTGAAAGTGGCAACTGTCCTAATATGGGTGAATGCTGGGGTGCAGGAACTGCGACCTTCATGATCTTAGGAAATATTTGTACGAGAAGCTGTGGTTTTTGTGCTGTTGCTACCGGTAGGCCGGAAGCTGCTGATTGGGATGAACCTCAACGTGTTGCAGAGGCGATTCATTTGATGAAAGTAAAACATGCTGTTATCACTTCTGTTGACAGGGATGAATTACCAGACGGTGGGAGTATTATATGGTATAATACAATCAAAGCTGTGAAATCTTTGAACCCTTTGACTACTTTAGAAACACTGATTCCGGATTTTAAAGGTATTGAAGAACAGATACAACGAATTGTAGATGCTGCTCCCGAAGTGGTTTCCCATAATATTGAGACCGTTGAACAACTGACCAGAAAAGTCCGTATTCAAGCAAAATACTGGAGAAGCATGGAAGTATTAAGGAAGCTTAAGCAGGGCGGAATGAGAACCAAGTCTGGTATTATGCTGGGTTTGGGCGAATCAAAGGAAGAAGTGATTCAAACGTTGAGAGACCTTGCAGACAATGGAACTGATGTGGTTACAATTGGCCAATATCTTCAGCCTACGCGCAAACACCTTCCAGTTCATCGGTTTGTACATCCTGATGAATTTAAAGAATACAAAGAGATCGGAGATGGATTGGGTCTAGACTCCGTAGAAAGTGGTCCATTGGTTCGTTCCTCATACCACAGTGAAAAGCATGTCTTTCCCGGCTATGGCCGTGAACAGTGGGAAAAAGAAAAATTAATTCAACATTGATTTAGGCAATCCTTATCTGTTTTTCTCCCATACTAGTGCACTTGCTCCAAGTATTGCGGCATCTGATTCTTTGAGGTGGCTGACCAATATCTTTACTTTATTTTGGAATACCTGAATTAGATTTTCCTCCATGTGTTTACGGGTAGGCTTCAAAATCAAGTCACCTGACTTGGTCAATCCACCAAAAAGGATAATAGCTTCCGGACTACTGAACATCACTGCATTTGCCAAGGCAAGTCCTAATATTTTACCTGTGAATTCAAATATTTCAAGTGCAAGCTTATCACCTTTAATTGCTGCATCATAAACAACTTTAGAGTCCAGTGTTTCTTTATCAGCATCCCGAAGCAGACTTGGTTCTGTGCTGTTTTCAAGCACTTCCAGTGTTGTTAGCCTTACGCCTGTTGCTGAGGCATAACTTTCCAGCGATCCTTTCTTTCCTGTACCCTCATGCATGCGGCCATCAGGTATTACTATAGTGTGCCCCAATTCTCCTGCAAATCCATCATGTCCGTAAATTAGTTGTCCGTTTGCAACTATTCCACTACCCACTCCAGTACCCAGGGTGATCATGATAAAATCTTTCATTCCCTTGGCAGCACCATACATCATTTCTCCAATAGCAGCCGCATTGGCGTCATTGGTTAGGGTAACGGGTAGCCTAAATTTGTCACTCATCAATTTGGCAAGCGGAATGATACCTTTCCACGGCAGATTAGGCGCATATTCTATTGTACCACTGTAATAATTGCCGTTGGGTGCACCAACACCAATACCTGAAATTGTTCCGATTCCTCCTGCATTGTTGATTAAAACAAGAAGGTGATCGTACAATTCATCGATATAGGCATCAATTTCTTTGTGCTTTCGGGTGGACATCTCTCCAGAGAATAAGACATTGCCATCTCGGTCAACAATACCGAATTTGGTTCCTGTACCTCCAATATCTATACCTATTGCAAGGGGTTGATTTGCACCCATAATTTCTGTTATATGATTAAAAAAGTAGGCGACCAATTTGAGTTGGTCGCCCAATTTACAGTAATTTTTTGAAAATCAATGCGATGCTGAGACCTGAGCATCCACATCAAGTCCCTGTTTCTTCAAAACAGACCTCGTCTGTAGTGCATGCCAGGCTAAATATGCAAAGCAAATGAGTGGAACAATATAGGAAAGTTGGGTGTAGGTATGGATTGCAGTATTCGCACTGTCATCCAAATCAATTACTGCACCCTGGAGTGGAGGTATGATTGCACCACCCAAAATCATCATGATTAGGAAGGCAGAACCCTGACTCTGATATTTTCCGATTCCATTAACTGCTAATGCAAAAATTGCCGGCCACATTACTGAACAGCATATTCCACAGCTGATAATTGCGAAATTGGCAACCATTCCGGTTGTTGTTAGTCCAATCAATGTTGCGATACCACCCAGAATAGAAACAGTTAATAATAGTTTAACAGGTTTTTCTTCAGCAAAAAGGAATGCAATAACAGCTATTGCAATACATACTGGATACATGAGGAAATCACCTACATCATTACCTTTTATGATGTTAACAAGTAAAATAAGACCAAAAGCAAGAAAAGGAACTACAATGACCAAGATTCTCTTAACCTTTTTACTGAAATTGAAAACACTTACGGCGCCTGTCCACCTGCCAATCATCATAGAACCCCAATACAGTGAGATTAGGTGAGAAATATGTGATTCATCGTACCCACCAAATGCGTCTTTTTTCAATAAGGCACCAAAATTATTGTCAATAGTTACTTCAACACCAACATAAATGAAGATTGCTATCATACCTAGCACAAGCTGTGGATATGCCATGGCTCCCCAGCCGGCTGGATTTTTTCTTGCACTTAGCATTGATAAGAATAGGATGGCAAGAATGACGATCAGTGAGGATGCGATAATTATGCTTTTTTCAATACCTGTATTATCCTTTACCCAGTCAGAAAAAAGCACAGGTAAAAATGCCACTCCAATGATCAGGAGTACATTCATGGCTTTTGGACTTTTCTCGAGTTTTTCATCTGAGGTAGTCTTGGGTAAGTTTGCGTATGCAAAGATGATCGCTGCAATGATGAATAATCCTGCAAGGAAGAAATAGAGAGTCTGAATGTTTTCAATGGATGCTTCACTTGCACTTGCCACGCTTCCGAAAAGGAGGAAGCTTACCACCAACGGACCGAGTAATGTTCCGAAGGAATTAACACTACCTCCCATATTGAGTCTGTGCGTGCCTGTTTCCGGACTTCCAAGTGCAATAGCAAAAGGCTGTGCGGCAGTTTGCTGTAGAGAAAACCCCAATGCAATAATGAAAAAAGATACCAGCACCAAACCGAATGTAGCATTTCCCGATCCACTTATCAGGGCAAGGGCAATAGCACCCACTACTGAAATTAATAAGCCATAGATGATTCCCTTTTTATAGCCAATCTTATTCAGCAAATCGGTACCTGTGAGTACCGAGAAAATATAGAGAATAAGAGATCCATAAAAGTAGGCACCATAAAAGGCTGAACCAATAAGCTGAGATTGAATTTGATCTAGATCAAAGAATTTTTTACAGAAAGGAATAAAAATACTGTTGGAAGCGGCTACAAATCCCCAGAAAAAAAATACGGTGATCAGAACGCCAAATTGCGACCATTTAGTTTGTTGATTCATATGGAAGGTTGTTTATATGGATGCTCAAAATAATTATATTTCTTTACAAGCAAAATTTTTTGTTCGCAAATGGCAATTCAATATTCCTTATTTTCATGAAAATCTCGGACAGATGAAAATTTTACATGTCAGTGCGGAGTGCTATCCAGTGGCAAAAGCAGGGGGACTTGGTGACGTTGTAGGCGCACTTCCTCGGTTTCAAGTTGAACTGGGCCACGATTCCGAGGTGGTGATGCCAATGTACAGGACTCCTTTTTTATATGCCAATGACTGGCTCGTGGTTCATAAGGCGTCTACAAATCTCGGTCATTGGTGGTTTGATTATACAGTAATAAAGGAAAAAACAGACAAACAGGGCTTTTCTCTCTATCTCCTTGATATCAATGGTTTGCTTGACAGGGAAAAAGTTTATGGCTATGAAGATGATACGGAACGTTTCATGGCATTTCAGGTAGCAACTGTTCACTGGCTAAATGCATGGGCAAAGTTACCAGATGTGGTGCATGTTCACGATCACCATACGGCACTTATCCCATTCATGATGCAACATTGTTATGCATATCAAAGACTTGCAGGTATACCTTCTGTGTTAACGATTCACAATGCCCAGTATCAGGGATCATTTGGATGGGATAAAACCATTTATTTACCACACTGGGATAGTTGGAAACGAGGACTGCTTGAGTGGGAAGGACAGATTAATCCGCTTGCCTCTGGCATAAAATGTGCATGGAAAGTCACAACCGTAAGTCAGTCTTATCTCCAGGAATTGCGTTATATGAGTAACGGACTTGAAGCAATTTTTGAATATGAGCAAGGGAAATGCAGTGGTATCCTCAATGGGATTGATTTTAAGGTTTGGAATCCTGAATCAGACCAGTATTTAAAACATCACTATACTCCTGACTCCTTAGAAGTTGGAAAGCAGGCCAATAAATTGCTAATCTGTAATCAGTTTGAGCTTGATCCTGATAAACCATTGTTTATATTCATAGGTAGACTAGTGGGCGAAAAAGGAGCAGATTTGTTACCCGATGTAATCAGGGATGCATTCCGGTATATTGGCAGAAGCATGAACTTTCTCATACTGGGTAGTGGAGAAAAACAGGTAGAGGAAGAACTGAATCACCTGAAAGGTATCACTCAGGGAGACTATAATGCTTATATAGGATACAATGAAACCCTCAGTCATGTCATGTACGCAGGAGCAGACTTTCTGTTGATGCCATCAAGGGTAGAACCATGTGGGTTGAACCAATTATATGCCCTGAGATACGGAACCATACCAGTTGTGCGTAAAACCGGTGGATTAAAAGATACTGTGGTTGACATCAGTAACCCGGAAGGTTATGGCATAAATTTTGAACAGGTATCGGTAGGAGACATTACCCATGGTATTTACAGGGCTTTAGAGCTATACCGGGATATTAGAACTTTTCGCAGTTTAAGAAAAAAGATTATGCAACTGGATTTCAGTTGGAATAAAAGTGCAAAAGATTATATTGATTTATACCAAAGTTTTCAGTAAATTGACAAAATACATCTAAGCTATGAATAAGAATGTTATTGCCATTATATTAGGAGGAGGCGCAGGCACAAGACTTTCACCATTGACATCTACCAGAAGCAAACCAGCTGTGCCCATTGCAGGCAAATATCGACTTGTTGATATCCCCATTTCGAACTGCCTGAATTCAAACATTGGGCGCATGTATGTGCTGACGCAGTTCAATTCGGCATCCCTCAACAAGCATATAAAAAACACCTATCATTTCAGTGCTTTTAGCAGTGCTTTTGTTGATATTATCGCAGCTGAGCAAACTCCTGATAATCCGGCCTGGTTTCAGGGAACGGCTGATGCCGTGAGACAATCCTTGAGGCACATAACCCAACAGGATTTTGACTATGTCCTTATTCTTTCAGGCGACCAGTTGTATCAAATGGATTTTGAAGAGATGATTCAAAACCATATGCAAAGTCATGCCGATATTTCTATTGCAACCATTCCTGTAGGCACACAAGAGGCCACAGAGTTTGGAATCATGAAAAAAGGGGATGATGGAATCATCTCTTCTTTCATTGAAAAACCCAAAGCAGAAGTGCTTTCAGACTGGGAAAGTGATACAGGTGAAGCCATGGCTAAGCAAGGCAGAAACTACCTAGCCAGTATGGGGATTTATATTTTTGGAAGAAAAGTGCTCTTTGATCTTTTGCAGGATGAGTTTAAAGATGCAACAGACTTTGGTAAGGAAATCATCCCATATTCCATAACCAAACATAATGTTGTAAGCTATCAATATGAGGGTTATTGGACTGATATTGGTAACATTCATTCATTTTTTGAGGCTAATCTGGCCTTGACACAGGATATTCCTGAATTCAACTTATTTGATAATGATAAGTCCATTTTCACCAGACCACGCATGTTGCCTCCGGCCAAAATAAGCGGTACAACTCTTGAAAAAACCATCATTGCAGAAGGATGTATCATAAACGCATCAAGGGTAGAAAATTCCGTATTAGGCATACGTACCCGGATTGGTTACGGAACTACAGTTGTCAGTTGCTATATCATGGGTACTGATTTCTTTGAAACCCTGGATGAAATGAATAACTCAGAGCGCAACGGCTTGCCAAAACTTGGTATTGGCGAAAGATGTTACATCAAAAATGCCATCATTGATAAAAACTGCAGAATAGGGAACGATGTAAGGATAAATGGCGGACCGCATCTTCCTAACGGAGACCATTCACTTTATACCATAAAGGATGGCATTGTAGTTGTCAAAAAAGGTGCTGTTATTCCCAACGGTTTTGTGATTTAATGATGGATAGTGTATATATTACACTTTATCAAATAGTTTTCACATGTCAACTTCAACCTCTCCTGGATCTTTTTCTGGGTCTACAATGCAGAAGCCACTTTTGAGTATACCCCAGATTTTTTTAATGAGCTTTGGTTTCCTTGGAATTCAATTTGGTTTTGCACTTCAAAATGGGAACACAAGTCGCATTTTAAGATCATATGGTGCAGATGTAGAGCATTTGCCTTTGTTTTGGATCGTAGCTCCATTGGTAGGTATGATTGTCCAGCCTATAATTGGTCATTATAGCGATAGAACATGGAATAGGTTAGGAAGAAGAAAACCTTATTTTTTAGTTGGTGCAATTCTCTCTAGTGCTGCATTAATTTTTTTACCTAACTCTGGATATTTTGCAGCAATACTTCCTGCGTTATGGATAGGTGCTGGTATTATAATGATTATGGATGCATCTTTCAATGTAGCCATGGAACCTTTTCGAGCATTGGTGGCTGATAATTTATCTGTTTCACAAACTACCATTGGCTTCAGTATACAAACATTTTTGATTGGACTTGGTGCTGTAATTGGTTCAGCTTTACCAGAAATATTAGCAAGGAATGGATTTAGCATGGAAGCTGGGTCTGATGGGATTGCTGATAATATTCGGTACTCATTTTATATCGGAGCTGCTGTATTCATGGTAGCAATTTTAATTACTGTTTTTTTTTTTGTTTTT